>JABABF010000031.1 GCA_014238345.1 Gammaproteobacteria bacterium | reverse complement strand
TTGGCTCCAGATGGTGGCCGCTATGTGCCGGAATCCCTGCCAGAATTGGACTTGGCCGAGGTGGCCAGCTGGGGTGATTGCACTTACGCTGAGCGAGCGGCGCGCTTGATTGAACCTTTTCTGGGTGGCACAGTGCCGGGCACTAAATTGCGTGAACTGTTGCATGACAGCTACGCTCACTTCAGCCACCCACAGGTGGCTCCACTGCGTGCGCTCAGCGGGGGTGAGTACATCCTTGAGTTGTTCCACGGCCCCACGCTGTCGTTCAAGGATTATGCGCTACAGTTCATCGGTCGTCTATTAGACCGGGAACTGCAAGCTAGAGATGAGCGGGCAGTGGTGCTGGGAGCCACCTCTGGCGATACTGGCTCGGCGGCAATCGAAGGCTGTCGCCACAGCGCCCGCACCGAAGTATTCATCTTGCATCCTGCGGGGCGCGTTTCGGCCATGCAGCGCCTGCAGATGACGACTGCTCCTGGTGCTAATGTCCACAACCTAGCCCTGTTGGGCACTTTTGACGACTGTCAGGCCATCGTTAAAAGCTGCTTCGCTGACACTGGCTTTCTGCCGCCAGAGCGTCGCCTAGTGGCAGCCAATTCCATCAACTGGGCGCGCATCATGGCACAAATCCCCTATTATTTTTCGGCGTGGATTGATTTGGGGGCTCCCGCTGATGGCTTGGTTTTCTCAGTTCCCACTGGCAATTTTGGTGATATTTTTGCTGGCTACCTAGCTCGTTGTATGGGGCTGCCAACGCGGCACCTCGTTGTTGGTACCAATAGTAATGCGGTGCTACACCGATTTTTTGATAGCGGCCGCTATACGCGCGGCGAGGTGCAACGCACGCTCTCGCCGAGCATGGACATCGCTGTTGCCAGCAATTTTGAGCGCCTATTATTCGATCTTTGTGGACGCGACGGTGTACTCACTGCCGATTGGATGCAGCGTTTCCAGAGCGAGGGGGAAATCGAGTTGCCTGCCGCGCTATTGAGTCAAGCACGGCAAGCCTTTTCTAGTGCGGCCATCGACGATGAAGCGCTGTGCCAGACACTCGCTGAAGTATGGCGCGAGCAGGGCTATTTATTGGATCCACACAGCGCCATCGGGCTGGCTGCCGGTCGCCGCCAGCGTCTGGCGGGTCTGCCGTTGGTGAGCTTGGCGACTGCACATCCGGGCAAGTTTAGTGAGGCTTTGAAGCGCGCTATCGGCGAGGTACCGCCGCCGCCGCCAGCCTTGGCGGCATTGGCTGGACGTGAGGAGCGGCTGATCGAATTACCCGCCGAATTGGATGCTGTGCGGCGCTGTATCCGCCAGCGCGTGGAGGCCGCCGCTCTGCTGTGAGCGCAACGGCATCGCGGATTTGCCGTCGCGAGTTGCCCGGCGATTCGGCGAATGCTTGGGGGGCACGGTTGCCGCCGCTACTGCGCGAACTCTACCGTTGTCGGGGCATACGCGCCGATGCCGAGCTCAGTTGCGAGTTGGTTGCGCTACCGGCACCACAAATGCTCGGCTTAGATGCCGGTGCCGCTGTGTTGGATGAGGCGCTGAGCACGGGGCAGCGCATCTTGGTATTGGGTGACTACGATGCCGACGGTGCCACCGCTTGTGCACTCGTGGTGTCGGCTCTGCGCGCCTTCGGTGCCGTCGCTGTCGAGTACCTGGTACCCAATCGCTTTTCCGATGGCTATGGGCTGTGCCCGGAGGTCCTACCCAAATTGTTACAGCGTTCTCCGGCGGTGGTGATTACGGTGGACAACGGTATCACCGCCGTTGAGGCCGCTGCCCAGCTGGCTACCGCAGGGGTGGTGTTGATAGTCACCGACCACCACTTGCCCGGTTCCGAGTTGCCGACGGCGGCAGCCATCATCAATCCTAATCAGCCCGACTGTCCATTCCCCGCCAAAAGTTTGGCCGGTGTCGGTGTTGCCTTCTATTTGATGGCAGCGTTACGTGCCCGGCTACGAGAGCGCGGCCACTTCAATACCGAGCGGGTGGAGCCAGCGATGGGGGACTATTTGGATTTGGTGGCGCTGGGCACCGTGGCTGATATGGTGCCGCTGGAGCACGCTAACCGCATTTTGGTACATCAGGGCTTGAAGCGCATCCGTGCCGGTCGCGCACGACCTGGAATCGCCGAATTGCTACGCATGGGTGGACGGCTGCCGGGGCGGGCAGTGGCCAGTGACTTGTCATTCGGTGTGGCACCGCTGTTGAATGCCGCTGGACGGCTGGACGATATCAGTATTGGCATTGAGTGCCTGCTGAGTAGCGAGCCAGCATCTGCGCGCGAGATTGCCCAGCGCTTGCGCGGATTGAATCAGCGGCGCCGTCGTATTGAGAGTAGCATGCAGCGCGAGGCACAGGATGCGCTGAGCGCATTGAAACATGCCGAACTGCAGGCGGGAGGGGAGCTGCCCTGGGGATTGTGCCTGTGCCGGAATGACTTCCATGTCGGCGTGATCGGCTTGCTGGCCTCCAGACTCAAGGAGCGCTACCATCGACCGGTATTTGTATTAGCTCCAGTAGAGGGGGGGCTATTGCGCGGCTCCGGGCGCTCCATCCCCGGTTTCCACTTGCGCGATGCATTGGCCGAGATCAATGCAGCACACCCCGGGTTGCTAGAGCGCTTCGGCGGTCACGCTGGAGCGGCGGGCCTGACGATGGCGAGAGCGGGGCGGGTCGATTTTGAGAGAGCTTTCGACGCTGTGGTGCGGCACCATTTAGATGCCGATGCTCTGCGTGCCGTCGTTTGGAGTGACGGTGAATTGGCGGCGACATCATTTGATATGGAGACCGCCCGACAGCTGCGTTATGCAGGCCCTTGGGGGCAACACTTTCCCGAGCCGACCTTCGACGGTTGTTTTCGCCTATTGTCAAGCAAGGCACTCGGGCAGAACCGCGAGCACCGACACCTCAGTTTGAGCCCAGAGCAGGGTGGGCCAGTCGTAGAGGGTGTGTTGTTCCGCGCCGCTGAGCGCGGTGTTATCGGGAAGCTTCCCGAGCGCTTACGGGTAGCCTACAAGTTAAATTTAAACGAGTTCCGAGGCGAAGAGAGATTGCAGTTGGTATTGGAATGGGTGGAGGCGGCGGAGTCGGGGCTTGAAGAGGGGCGGGTTGATGGCTGATAATTGTTGCCTTGATCCATTCCCACACTGCTGATACCCCCCCACCCATGCCCAGCCCCGATGACATCATCCACTACTGGTTCGGCGAACTGCTCAATGGCTGGACGGCGGAGAATCGCTATCCCCTGTGGTTTGAGGGGCGGATAGAGGATGATGCCGAGATGGCTGAGCGCTTCGGTGTGGCGATTGATGCCGCGCTGGCTGGGGAGTTGGAGGACTGGCTGCAGTCGCCGACCGGAGCGCTGGCTTATATCCTGCTACTGGATCAAATGACGCGCGCCACCCGTCGTAACACGGCCGAGGCATACGCTGGGGATGTCAGAGCCTTGGCGGCTTGCCATCGGGGGTTGGATAGCAACCAAGATCAGGCGTTGCCGATCGTATATCGGACATTTTTCTACCTGCCGCTTGAGCACAGCGAATCACTGGCTGATCAGGAGCGTTGTGTCTCCCTATTCAACACATTGCGGGAGTTGGCTCCAGAGCATACGCCGCTGAGCCACAGCTATGACTACGCTGTGCAACACCGCGATGTCATCGCTCGTTTCGGGCGCTACCCGCAACGTAATTCCGTATTGGGGCGGCACTCGACTGCCGCGGAGACTGCCTATCTAGAACAAAGTCCTGAGCGCTGGGGGCAGGGTGTTTCCG
>JABABF010000030.1 GCA_014238345.1 Gammaproteobacteria bacterium | reverse complement strand
GGTGAGTTGTTCGCCGATCACATCAAGACCAGCGAAGGCGATGCCACGCGTACTCAGCGCGGTTGCTACGCGCTGGCACAGGCTGCGCTCGGCATCGCTGAGCGGTTGCAGCTCGGCTTGCCCTCCTGCCACCAAGTTGCCGCGTATGTCGTCGGCTGGCGGCATGCGCACCAGCGCGTGGGACGGTAGCTGATCATCGACCAGCAGGATGCGCCGATCCCCGGTGGCGCGTACCTCGGGCAGGAAGCGCTGCGCGATAATCGGCAGGCGACCGCCATGGCTCAGCAATTCCACGGCGGACTTGAAATTAAGGTCATCTGGCTGCATGACTAAGATACCGTGACCGCCCATGCCGTCCAAGGGTTTGAGTACCACCGCGCCGACTTCGGCACGGAATGCGGCCAGCACTTGTGGCGAGGCGCTAGAGAGGGTTGGCGGGCAGCTCCCCGGAAACTCCAGTGCCAACAATTTCTCATTGCCGTCGCGCAGGCTCTGCGGGCGATTTAGCACCAATAGCCCGTGGCGCTCGGCCTCGGACAGCATCTGGGTGGCGTGTAAGTAGCGTGCATCCACTGGTGGGTCGGCGCGCATCAGCAGGACATCAAGCTCGGTCAGCGACCGCCAAGTCGGTGGCTGTGCCAGATACCAAGCACCGCCATCGCTAGCCTTGTTGTCCACCAGCTGTAGCGCCGTCATGTGGGCGCGAATACCGGCTACTGTCCAGGCCAAGTCACGGCATTCCATTGCCCATAATTGCCAGCCTCGTGCGGCGGCGGCGCGCAATATGGCGATGGTGCTGTCTTTTTTGGGGCGCAGGCTGGCCAAGGGCTCAACCACGACACCGAGGTGGCGTGGGCGATCCTGCGGGCGCATAGCCGACTGTGCCGCCACGAACCGGGTCTCAACTAGCTGCGCTGCAACCGAGCGCGAGCCGCCTGTACCGCTGCCCGCACGGCCTCCGGTGCGGTGCCGCCCACATGGTTGCGGGCGGCCAGTGAAGCGGCCACCGACAAGGATTGGTAGACACTTTCGTCGATGTGTGTTGACAGTGCTTGGAATTGCTCCAGAGGCAGCTCTTCCAGAGTACAGTCGCGCTCTATGGCGAGGGCGACGGCGCGACCGGTGAGGGTGTGTGCATCGCGGAAAGGTATGCCGCGTCGAGTCAAATAATCCGCCAAGTCGGTGGCGGTGGAAAAGTCGCTCGCCGCTGACCGCGCCATTGCCTCGCGCTCTGGTGTCATGGCGGCGATGAGCGGCGCCAGCATCGTCAGGCAGGACAGTGCTGTGTCCACCGTGTCGAACAGAGCCTCTTTGTCTTCTTGATTGTCGCGGTTGTAGGCCAGTGGCTGTCCTTTCATCAGCGTCAGCAAGCTGATGAGGTTGCCCTGTGTCCGAGCGCAGCGTCCACGCACCAGCTCCGGCACATCGGGGTTTTTCTTTTGCGGCATGATGGATGAGCCGGTGCAGAAGCGGTCGGGTAGCGAGCAGAAGCCGACCAGCGGTGAGCACCACAGCACTAATTCCTCGGCCATGCGTGATAAGTGAACCATCAGCAATGCCACTGTTGATGCCAGCTCAATGGCAAAATCGCGGTCGCTGACGGCATCCAGCGAATTGCTGAATGTCCCGTCAAAGCCTAGCTGTGCCGCCGCGATGCTCGGGTCGATGCCATAGCTGTTGCCACTCAGAGCCCCCGCCCCCAGTGGCGAGATATTGACGCGCCGCCGCCCATCAGCCAAGCGCTGTGCATCGCGCTCCAACATGGCATCCCAAGCCATGAAATGATGTCCCAAGGTCACTGGCTGTGCGGTTTGTAAGTGTGTGAAGCCGGGCATCGCAGTGCTGGCTTCTTCTTCGGCTCGCTCTAGCAGAGCGCCGCGCAGACTGTCGATGGCCTTGCCCAGCTGGTCGATGGCTTCGCGTGTGTAGAGCCTCAGATCGGTAGCCACTTGGTCATTGCGCGAGCGACCGGTATGCAACTTCTTGCCCGCCTCGCCGATGCGCTCGACCAGCGCCGCCTCAATGTTCATATGCAGATCCTCAAGCCCGGGGAGCCACTTGAAGTGCCCAGAGTTGATCTCGCTGAGAATGTCGCGCAAGCCCTGTTCAATTTTCCGCAACTCGTCATCGTCCAGCACATTGGCTTGGCGCAATGCAGTGGCGTGTGCCAAGGAGGCTGCAATGTCGTGGCGATAGAGGCGCTGGTCAAAATGTACCGAGGCAGTAAAAGCTTCGACGACCGCATCAGTGGCTTCGGTAAAACGTCCGCCCCAAGGTTTGGCTACGCTCATGACAATCCGGCGTATTAGCGCTCGGTGTGACTACTACAGGGGAGAGATATTGCCAAGCGCTGAGCCGGCGAGTTACTCAAAGCGCTGCGCCGCCATCCTGCCACTTTACGGTTTCTTGCACCGGCATGCAAAAGCCATCATGGTGACTCCAGACCAATATCTGCTCTGGGCGATCATTGGAGCGCTCGCGGTAACCGATACGAAATGCATCATCTTCCGTTGCCTGCCCGCCACTGGACGGTGCCATTGTGGAACTCGCCATACTATTAGTGTTGTTACCCATAAGATTAGCCAAGTCGCTAGTAGACATACCGCCACCAGCTCCTTGTTTATCGGCAACATCATAGCGAGCCTCGCCGTGCATGTCGCCACCGACTTTGCGCATTTTTTGTGCGGACAAGGAGAAATCGGCCAAGGCATGTAATTCTGCATCAATTTCGTCGACTACGATGATCAGAGCCATATTGCTGTTGTAGGCGTGGCGAGCCAGTAGTTCTACTGCCTCAAGTCGCGCCTCGGTACCCGACAGATGGCCTGCGCGCGCCACTGCCTCCAACTGGTTGAGTACCAATAGGCTGACGCGATCGCGCACCGCCTCGCTACCAGAGACCTCTTCGGCAAACTCCTGCGCTAGGCGGGCGAGTCCAATCGGTGTGACCATTGCGGTGCCAGCAATCGGTGCCACCTGTAACAGGCGACTGTTCAGCACGGCCATGAGATGGGGGAGATTCAGTGTCAAGCGAGTATTTGCACTGCTAGTCATCAGCCATTCTTTGAGGTTGTGCTCGGCGAACTCCTCAGATGCCAATGGCCACATGCCGCCCCAATTACTGGGTTGCTCCATTGGCAAGTGCTGTGCGGCGATGCCGCGGATGACGCGCGAGGGATTGATACGCGGGGTCACCATCAAGGTGGGATGTCCGGCGTACAGCGCGTCGCTGGCGTAGAAATAGGCGAGGTCGCGCGCGACATCACCAGCGCTCAACAGCACGACTTGACCCGGTGTTAGGCCGCCTCTTTCGCCGGTATGCCGATTGAGCCAGTCGGCCATAAAGCCCCGCAGAGGGGACAGTAGAAGTGGTTGGATCTGTGTCCTAGCATCATCGTCACCTGCTACCAAGCTTTCTTGTAGCTGGGCGATCAGGTTCTCGGGCTCCCAGCGCCCTAGTGCATCTATATGCATTGGATCGGATGGATTGACCATAACTGATTTTCCTCTAGTTTTGGGTATGTTCCGTTAATTTGAAGTTGCAGTTGCCAGAGACTGGATTGAATTATAACGCATCCTAAAGCGGGTATTTGTGCCACATATTCATCGCTGCAGGTTATCATCATAGCCGATACTTTCCATTTAGGGGGCGCTGGCGGAGTGGCTGTATGGCACAGTCAACTGCGTCTGTAGAGAGTAGTTTGCGAGTAGATTATCCCTATGGAATGGGCGCTTGGGAGCTGACAGAGCACACCATTTATGATGCTCATCTAGCTGGTGGAAGCTTTTAAGGCATGGCGCTGTTGCGTATAGCTACCCGCAAAAGCCCGTTGGCATTGCGTCAAGCTGAGTGGTTTCGTGCGGCTCTGACCGACACGGGGGAATCGTTGGAGTCAGTGTTGCTCCCGCTCAGCACGGCGGGGGATCGCGGCGAGGAGAGTGGCAAGCGCGGCTTTGTCAAAGAGCTGGAGCGGGCGCTCTTGGTCGGCGATGCCGACGTGGCGGTGCATTCGATGAAAGATGTGCCCGCGGTGCTACCTGCGGAGCTCCGAGTGGCAGTGGTCGGGGTGCGGGCAGCTGCGGCTGATGCGGTCATCACCTCGGCCAGTAGTTTGGCGGCGCTGGAGCCGGGGGCGCGCGTGGGCACTTCCAGTCCGCGTCGGCAGAGTCAGCTGCGGGCGGCTTATCCGGCACTACGTTTGGTGGCGTTGCGTGGCAATTTGCAAACACGGCTCAAGCGGCTTGAGCGGGGTGATTTCAATGCATTGGTGTTGGCCGCTGCCGGTCTGTTTCGCCTCGGATTACAACACCGCATCACCGAGCTGCTACCGCCGTCATTGTGCCTGCCAGCCTGTGGCCAAGGCGCACTGGCGGTGGAGTTTCGTGAGCGTGATCAGGCGAGGTGGCTACCGTGGCTCAAGCAGCTGAGTGATCCGCAGACCAGCGCCTGTGTTGCTGCCGAGCGTGCGCTGTGCGCGGCGCTGGAGGTGGCGCTGGGAGTCTCGCTACCCCTGTGTCAATTGCCACTTGGAGCCTATGCTGTGCCAGTGGTGTCAGCCAGTGATGCAGAGAACCAGAGGGTGGATGAGGAGGCGGCGGCGCTTGCGGGCGCTCCGGTTGTTGCGTCGGGGGAGCTGCGCGACGCAGTGG
>JABABF010000029.1 GCA_014238345.1 Gammaproteobacteria bacterium | reverse complement strand
CTGCAGGCGCCTCCGCTCCTCCGCCAACTCTTCGGTGGATTTCTGCCTTTTATGCATTATATCTACCTCCTGTTAGCTCATTTAAAATTGTTCAGGCTATACTTTACTGAAGATAAAACTAGCGACCACATGCGCCAAGTCAGGCGGCGCCTCCGATCGCCTCAAAATACCTATCTAACTATATCCTATCTGACAGCCTAGTACCATGCCCCAAGCCTATTTTGTGCACAATTGTGCACAAAAACAGCCCAAATAGGCCACTTTTGTTAAGTCTTTCGGTTACAGCGAATACCCAGAAAGCGTCTCTTTCAAGGTCTCTTGCTACCGCTTTCTGGGTATTCGCTGCCCGTCCTCCGGCCCTAAAGAACGTTTGGGCGGCTTTTCTTTCCTTTAACACTTATGCTGCCCAGCACTTATGCTGCCCGGATCTAAAATCCCCCGGGGCCTTTATCTAGGCGTCCCGGGGTGGGTTGTCTGTTGATCATGACGGGCGGCGCGACGGCTTCGACTTGAGCGACCGGCTCCCGCCGGGCCCGCCATTCTGCGGCCAGGTCGGCCTGTACGCGGCGGACAAGGGATAGGTCTTCTCCTGCGACCTCGAGCCAGTTCGGTCAGCGCCATTGGGCGTTTGGAGACTCCCAAGCGCATCGCGGGCGTCATGCCGTCCTTGCCGGGCTGGCCCCAGTTGTGCCAGACCCGTTGCAGATCCAGTAGCTCCTGCACGTGGGCGGGGTTGTAGAGGTGGTAGACGTCCCACTTGTCATCATGCGGGGTCTGGGTCCGCTCAAGCGCACGGCGGCCATGCCTCCTGCCGGATACCCGGGCGCGATCCAACGGGTTGAGCGCATAGCGCACCTTCAGGAAGAACCGATCCACGGCGTGGAGAGAAGCGAACGCATAGCCGTTGACCAACACCTCGTTGTCCGCTTCCACCTCGGCATCGGAGCGACGGGTAAGACGGCAGACTTCCTTTTCAGGCTCAAACGCCGTGGGACACGGATGACACAGCCACCTGTCGTTCCAAGGTCCGACCGCCGCCTGGGTGGACAGGGCCTCGCGTACCAGGTGCCGCCTGGCTTCAAGGGAGTCACAACCCTCCCTGGCGCACACGGCCTCAATGCGGGCCTGTGAAGCGGCCCCGATCTCCCTCCCCGCTCCGGCCAAGCTCCGGAGCGGCTCGTCGGGATCTTCTGGGCCGCCGGGAAAGCAGGCCAGCCGGGAAAGCAGGCCGTCGGAAGCGGTCCGCCGTAGTCCAGCGCCGCCGAAGAGATGCGCCTGTGCAATCTGGCATACTACAAGCAGGACAGCCTGGAAGCGGCCATTGCTGATTATTCCCAAGCAATCCGGAGCGGTGGCCAATTTCGTCGGGGCAGCGCCTGCCGCCCGGCAGGAACCACGGACAGCGCTAGCAAGCATTAGCATTAAACTGCTGGTGCCGTATTCGGAAACGGCAGAAACCCCTGCTGTTTCCGGATTTTCCGCCAAAATGCCGGTGGTGAGAGGCTGGATGAAGAGGCTTGGGGATTGAAACTTTGCCGCATCGCAACAAGAATGCACCCGATCTGTTGTAAAAAAGCATCAACACTTTATGTAACGGCTAGCGCCACGGGCGGCGGCGGAGATGATCTCGGCCATGGGACCATCGTTGCTGCGCTGCAACAGAAATGACCACCAATATCGTGAGAGGCTGGCCAACACGCCCAGCCGGGGCGATCATCCAATGGATGGCAGGAAAGCCGCGGGAGCGACGGCTGGAGGTGCGGCGAGGCCGCCTTAAGGGGAGGTAGCTGCAGAATCGCGCGAGAAAGCCGGATTGTTGAGGAAACAGGCCAGGCAATCGAGGAGGTAGCCGCATCGGGTCGGACTATATCCTACGCGGCCGTGGCCTAATCAGCGGCGAAAGCACCCAAGGAGTCAACGGCGCGACCG
>JABABF010000028.1 GCA_014238345.1 Gammaproteobacteria bacterium | reverse complement strand
GGCAACAGCGCCTGAGACGATGCTGAGCCCAAAGCCGCTCCCAGCGTAGCAGACGGCAACAGCAGCATGATTGAGAGGGTGGCCTGCCACCACTGCGCGGAACGCATGGCAGATATCCTCATCGCTTGGCCGCCACGAGCGGATAGCGCTGGTTGCGCCATTCAGAGATGCCGCCGCCGAGACGGTGTAGGGTCGTCAAACCTGCCGCGCGCAAACGACGCACCGCCGAGGGTGCCTGTTGCCCCATCGCACAGACTAGCACCAGTGGCGTATCGCAAGCACCTTGCAACTCTGGCAAGCGGCCATGAAAATCGCTCCACGGAATATTTTCTGCACCGGCAATATGCCCGTCCTCAAATTCACCTGAGCTGCGCAAATCGATGATGCGTGCGCCTTGGTTATTGATCAACAGTGTCAACAGGTGTGGCGAGACCACTGGGCCGCCACTACGAGATTCATGCCGCCACAGCACAGCAATGAGCAAGCCCAACACCATAAATAACGGCCACTGTTGGCTGACAAAAGCACTAAATACCGACATAACCTTAGGCTACACACTGGGCAACACTGCGGTGCAATGAGCCTGTATTACCACACCCCGCACCCGACGATTAGAATAACAGTTTAATCGACTTAAAATTAGTGGGGCGATGAGTGTGGCGACACAGCTGGCGTTGATAGTGCTTGATGGCTGGGGCTATCGCAAGCAGCGTGATGGCAATGCCATCGCCATCGCCCACACTCCAGTCTACGACCAGTTATGGCGCACCGCCCCCAAACGCCTGCTCAATTGCTCTGGCTCCGCCGTCGGCCTGCCCGAGGGGCAAATGGGCAACTCCGAGGTCGGACACAGTTGCATCGGTGCCGGACGGGTGTTGCCACAGCAGCTCGAACACTTGAACCAAGCACTGGACAGCGGGACTTTCTTCCGTTGCCCAGCGCTCTGCGAGGCGGTAGACAAGACTTGCGCCAGCGGCGGCGCGGTGCATCTGCTCGGTCTGCTGTCGCCCGGTGGCGTACACAGCCACGAACGTCATCTACACGCTGCCTTGCAGCTGGCACTGGAGCGCGGCGCACAAGTATTCGTCCACGCCTTTCTAGATGGCCGCGACACTGCGCCGTGCAGTGCAAGCGACTCGCTGAGCCAGCTGGAGCAACTGTGCGCCAATAGTCATGGCAGGGCTCGCATCGCCAGCATTGTCGGGCGCTATTACGCGATGGATCGAGATCGCCGCTGGGAGCGCACCGAGCAGGCTTGGCGCCTAGTGGCACAGGGGGTCGCCGAACAGCACGCCGACACCGCTACAGCAGCGCTGGTCGCCGCCTACGCCCGCGGCGAAAGCGATGAATTCGTGCAACCCACGGCCATCGCTGAACACAGCACCATCAAGGCTACTGACGGCATTGTATTCATGAATTTTCGCGCCGACCGCGCCCGCCAGTTGAGTAGCGCCCTGTTAGACGAATCATTCAACCATTTCGAACGCCCTGGACGAGCACAGCTCCGGGCAGATCACTTTGTCACGGCAACCGACTACGGCGGTGATCTCAAGGCGGGTGTCGCCTTCCGGCTCAAGCCGCCGGAAAACACACTGGGAGCCTGTCTCGCACACCATGGACTGCGCCAGCTACGGATGGCAGAAACCGAGAAATTCGCCCATGTCAGCTATTTTCTCAACGGCGGCCAAGAAGCACCCTTCCCAGGTGAAGAGCGGCAATTGGTTCCCTCCCCCCAAGTCGCCACTTATGATTTGCAACCCGAAATGAGCGCCCCGGAATTGACCCAGCAGTTGGTGGACGCAATTACCACTGGCAGACACGATGTAATCATCTGTAACTATGCCAACGGCGACATGGTGGGGCATACCGGCAAACTCGAAGCAGCAGTGGTAGCAGTGGAATGTATTGATGGCGCGCTAGGGCAGGTGCTCGCCGCTATTGAAGCCAGTGGGGCACACTGTCTGATCACCGCCGATCACGGCAACTGCGAGAGCATGGCCACTGCTGATGGCACTCCACACACCGCTCACACGCTGGATCCAGTGCCGCTAATCTACGCTGGCCCACAAAGTCTACGTGCGGCGACAGCCGATGGCCAGTGGCGAGTTCCCCACGGCTCCCTCGCCGATGTGGCTCCGACAGCGCTGTGGCTACTTGACATGGAGCCCCCGGCCGAAATGAGCGGACAACCCTTGTTCACCTCGGTCTAAAGATCAGCTAACAACCACCAAAATGCCTGCGGTATTACTGCTTTTTGCCTTGCTGGCATGCCCCAGTGGCAGTGCCACTGCGCCGAATCCAGAACAGTTGGAAATCTTGCGCGCTGGCATCATCGCTTTGCGCGACCAAATCAGCCGCCAACAGCAACAGCGCTCGACACTGCGAAAGCGGCTAGAGGCCATTGAGCGCGACATCGACGAAATGGCAACCGGATTGCGCGACAGTCGACATATTCTGTCCAGCCAGACCGAAGATCAACGTTTTTTGACCAAACGGATCACGGGTTTGGAACGGCGCATCACCGAGCAACGCGATCAGATCCTAGACATCATGCGCCAACTCCACCGCATCGGCTCCAGCGGGCAACTGCGACTACTGTTCAGTGTCGATAGCCCGAATCGCTTCGTGCGCCTGCATCACTACCATCGCCATCTCGGTCAATTGCGAAAGCAGCGCATTGAGCGCTTTCGCAACAGCATTGAGCTACTGGTCAGCACGGAGCAACGCAGCCAGCGGCTGGCACGTGAGATGCGCCAACGCCGCACCCAACTACAGGCACAACGCAGTGACTTGGAGCGGCACATGGCCGAACACCGAGCCACCCTGAACGCAGTGGATGCCGATCTGCGCCAACTCAACACGGCACTGGAGCGCCTCGTGCAGGAACAGCAACAACTACAGCAACTGCTCGACGGCGTACAGCGCCAGCTGCCGACGCATCAAACCCATATCAAGAGCCAGCAGCACCAATTGCCGCACCCAGTGGAAGGCACCATCGTCAACCACTATGGCTCACCGCGCGCCAGCGGGGTGTTGCGCTGGCGCGGCATCCGCATCAGCGCACCCGATGGCGCTACCGTGCATGCCGTACACAACGGACGCGTAGTCTTTGCCCATCCATTTGGCGATACCGGACTACTGGTTATCCTCGACCACGGCGGCGGCTACCTATCTGTCTACGGCCACAACCAAAGCCTGCTGGCCGCTATTGGAGACGAAGTGCGTACCGGTGAGCCCATCGCCACTGTCGGACGTAGTGGGGGCCAGTCTGACAGCGGCCTGTACTTCGAATTACGGCACCACGGCAAGCCATTGAATCCAATGCTTTGGCTCAAACCGGGTTGATATAATCAACTCAATCATCAGGTCATCAGATGTTGCAGAGAAAGGCCGCCATGGTGGCGAATCACCCAATCACCATGCCCATCCATAAGCGCATCAACTGTCTGGGCATCGCACTGGTGTTCTGCCTAAGCACCACACTGGTGCGAGCTGCAGACCACGAACCCGAGCTCCCGCTAGACGAATTGCGGTTGTTTAGCGCAGTATTCCATCAGATTCAACAGCGATATCTGCACGAAACCACAGATGCTACGCTACTGGAAAGTGCCATTCGTGGGATGTTGGACGGTTTAGATCCACATTCGGCCTACCTCAACGCCCCCGAGCGACGCGAATTAAACATTGATGCCAAGGGGCAGTTTGGCGGTATCGGTGTCGAAATCGAATGGCGAGACAATACTGTCGTAGTCATCGCCCCGATCGACGACACGCCAGCCGCACGGGCGGGTATCAAGAGTGGCGACCGCATCATCACCATTGATGACCGACCTACGCACCAGCAAAATTTCCAGCACTCCTCCGAGCAGTTGCGCGGCAGTATTGGTAGCACGGTACAGCTCACTGTACAGCGTCAAGGCGTAGATCAGTTACTACGATTTGAGCTGCAACGCGCCATCGTGAAAGTACACAGCGTGCGCCACCAATGGCCACTACCTGGCTATCTCTACTTGCGCATTTCACGCTTTCAAGAGGAGACTGCCACCGAGTTGCTAAAAATCCTGCAATCGCAACTCGACGGTGCAGCAACAACACACGGACTAGTGCTGGATTTGCGCGACAACCCCGGCGGACTGATGGCAGCGGCAGTGGCTGTGGCCGATATTTTTCTAAACGGCGGGGATATCGTCTCCACCCGCGGTCGAAACGAGCGGCCACTAGAGAAATTCATCGCTCAGCGCGGCGATCTCAGCAGGGGACTGCCCATCGTCGTGCTACTCAACAATGGCTCGGCATCCGCTGCAGAAGTACTCGCCGGAGCATTACAAGACCGCCAGCGTGCAGTACTGGTCGGCACCCGTAGCTTTGGCAAAGGATCTGTGCAATCGATTATTCCCCTCCCCAAAGCGCAGGCGCTGAAGCTGACTACCGCGCTATATTTCACGCCCAACGGACACTCTATCCAAGCCACGGGAATTGAGCCGGATATCGTGGTCGAATATGGGCAGTGGCAGCTGCCACCACTGAAGTTGAACACCCGCGAAAACAATCTGCCCGGCCATCTGCCGCCCCCCACCGTCCCAGCGACAGCGGCTCAGCAACAAGCCGCCACACCCATTGACCGCAAAGTCACAAAGGACAGCCAGCTACACGCTGCCCTGTTATTGTTACAGGGAATGGGCTGGACACAGGCGCAGGCCGCCAGCACCTCATCAGCACCAGCACACTGAACCCCTGAGGCGAATACTCCTCGCACACCACAGCGCGGGACTCTAGGGGGGGAGTGGGCAACTGAGCCAACCGTGGGCGCGGCTGGGATTGAACCAGCGACCTCTGCCGTGTGAAAGCAGCGCTCTCCCACTGAGCTACGCGCCCTACTACACTATATTTTTTGCCTCCAGTGGAGACCCTACCAATTATAGCCTTAGAGCAACACAAAACCCCAATTGCCACCTAAGTTGGAGACCG
>JABABF010000027.1 GCA_014238345.1 Gammaproteobacteria bacterium | reverse complement strand
GTCAGCACCATGTCCGAGGCGCGCGACTGCCTGCGCCAGCTGATGCCCGGTCGCCGTATCAATATCGGTTGGCTGATGGCCGACAACGAGTTCCTCAAATCGGTCTCACTGGGCGATGTGCCCTCCTATATAGAGGAATATTCGCGTTGACACTGCCATGAACAGCCGAAAAATCCCGGATTTTGCCAGTGTTGCTCTCGTTGACATCCTCGCCAATGGAGTGGGCATGCTGATCATTCTCATCGTGATCAGCATCAGCTCACGCTTTGAGGCTGAGCAGCGCCAATTAGAGCAGGTCAGCGAGGCCTCCGTGGTGCTGAGTCGTACCATCTCCACCGACATTGTGCGCAACCGGCTCGCCGCCAGCCCGCCAGCAAGCTTGCACGATTATCAAAACTCGCCCTTGGATCGTGTGCTAGATGTGCGGCGGATGCCGATTATTGAGTTGCATCGCGAGTTTGTCCGTGACTACTACAGCGGCGCGGTCTACCCTCGCCCTGAATTGCTCCTTGAGGACAATCGGCTGGATGTGTGGTTGGCGAGCTTGACACCGCGCCAAGGCCAAGCGGTGCGTGTGGATATTTATGCGGTACGCCAATTCTATTTGGCGATGTCGATCCTTCGTTCTCACAACATCGAATCGCGCCATTGGCACTTCATGCGCGGTGGTGGGCTGAGTGTGCGTGATGCCGGGGTGTGCCCTGCGGGTGTAGCCGGTAGCCAGTGCATCGGCCTCGGGGGCAGTGGTGATAGCTCCCAGAGCCGTGCTGCCCAAGCTTTGCGGGAGCTATTATCTGCAGGGGACGGTAGCGCTGGGCGAGAGCAGGGATCCGCTACCCAGGGGGAGGACGGTGCTGATGCGGCGACGATGTCCAACGGGGAAAATGTGGCAGCTGCCAGCGCGGAGCCGCGCCTGCCCGGAGGCAGTGATTTGCGCGATCTGGGGCACAACGAAGCCAACATGGGACGCTATCTCGCGGATTCGAACGATGACTTTGGCCAGAGTGCCAGCAAAGCGCAGGAATTCGGTGGTGGTAGCGCAGCGCCAGGAGTCGTCACAGATTTTGATGAGTTGATGCACAGCATGGGGCAGTCCAGTATCTACCCAGGCGACCCCAGTGCGGACAGTACAGCTGCCGAGCCACAATTGTCGCGCGCCACTTTTCGCCGCGCCGGTGAGCGGCCTACTACGCGGCGCTCTGGGCGGCAGCCTGAGGTGTCCTTGCCGCCGTTACGCGTGGTATTGGCAGTGCTGTTGGAGTACCTGCGCGAGATCCAAGCAGAGCTTGACGACGATCGGGGTGCTCTGTCGCTGATTGTCAATTTCACTCAGAATCTGTCGCAGCGTTTTTCTGACCCGCCGCTGCCGAATCCGCAGGACAGCGAATTGATCGAGCCGTTGGTGCGCCTATTCATTGAGCGCTGGCCCGAATCAGAGCCCCTGCAGCTCGCGCAACGGCAGGATGAGCAGATCGTTGGTGGCCTCGCCATGGCCGTGCCTGTCAACCATGGCCTGCAGGTGGCATCACTGCGTGGCGACAGCTTGCAGGATGTGCTGCCCGATCTACCCGCACCACGCCGCATTGCGCTACATCTGAACAGCTACCCGACGACCTACGAGGGAACCCAATTGTCTCTCCAGCGCAATGCGGTGTTGCTGATGGCATCAGAGCAACGGCATACGGCTGAATACCGCTGGCGAGTGGTCACTTATATCCCGCCTTCTTTTGAGGACTTTGTACTTGGTTTTGTCTACGCGGCGGTGGCCGACGACGGTCAGCTATTGCTACATCCCAGTGCTAATCACATTGCTGTTGATGAGCTGCCGTTACGAGTGCTGACCGAGCCGCGGCAGATCGGTGCACGCGGCTGGCTGGCGCTGTGTTTCGCCGCTGCCGTGTTGGGTTTGATATGGGCACTGATCTTCGAATTGCGGCGCCAGCGCCGTGTGATGCCAGTGCGGCTGGAGGCCACTATATGAGAGTCCCGCGCTTGACCTGGCCGCTAGTATTAGGTGGGCTGTTGTTTGCAATGTTGCTGGTGACGCGCCTGCAGCTGCCCGCTGTGCACCTTGATACCGTGC
>JABABF010000026.1 GCA_014238345.1 Gammaproteobacteria bacterium | reverse complement strand
GCCATGGTTAGCGCACTGGTGGTTGTGTCGTGGGCGGCCAGCAACAGGAAGCGCATGTGCCGTGCCACTTCGACATCGGTGAACAGATCGCCATTTTCGTCCTGTTCACGGCTGAAGTGGCTAAGGATGTATTGCTCTCCATTGTCATTGTCGCGCCGTGCTTTGACTTGCGCCAAGAGGAATCTGTCGAGGGTGCGCATGCCGTTCATGCCCTTGCGGTACAGTAGCCCCAGTCCCGGCCAGTCGTGTCGGATCATCGCTAGTGAGCCATAGGTCATGTCCAAGAAGGCTTGGTTGAGTCGTTGGGTGTCCGCACCCAGATTGATGCCAACAAAGATTTGGGCACCGAGGTCGAGCAATAAGGTCTTGACTGCTGGATAGAAGCGAAAGTCATCCCCTTGTAATAGCCACTGTGAGGACTGTGAACTGATCAGGGCGGGCATTTGGTCGATGTAATGACGCATTGAGCTAAACTTGAACGCCGTTTGCATAATGCGCCGGTGGAAGCGGTGTTCATCGAAGTCGCGCGTCAGTAGGCCACCACCAAAGAAATCTTTGAGCATGGCGTGGTAGCCCATGCGAGTTGAGAAGTTATGGTCTGGGTCCAATGTGAGCTGTTGTGTGAAATCCGGCCCCATTAGTACCACGGCGCGTTGCATCGTGGTGCCCATCTTGCAGACAGGCCCATATTTTTTGTAGTATTCGTCAAATAATGCAAAGGGGTCGCTCAGTATACGTGCGGTCTGGCCGATGATCCAGGGGCCGTAGTGGCCGGGGATGTGGCCGAGGCGCTTATTATCTGGGCCGCTTGAGACAGTGGCGGCTAGCGGAAACTTGGAGGCTGTTGCGAGTGATTTGGTGGGCATGAGAGATTTCTCAAGTCAGTAGGTGGTGTTGGGTATGGGGTGAGTGGGCTCCAGTCGTGCCGTTGACCTTGGAGTGTGGGATGAGGAGCCGGGTCAACGCAGTGAGATTTTACGCAACAGGGAACGAGTGGCCCTGATATTGCGATCTAAATGAGATTGTTTGGCGGTGCCCTGACTGATATGTTCCTCGGCGATGGCTAAAATTTGTGTGGCCTCAATGAGCAGACTCTCACGTTGCTCTGACGTTGAGGCATTGGCGAGTAATACCAGAGTGCTGGCGAGATTGAGATGAGCCTTGATCCATTTGGCCGGATCCTGTGACAGTGCGCCAACTTGTAGCAGTTGGCGAAAGATATCCACTGCCTGTTGCAGCTGTTCTGGATCATTGCGCGACTTGCCGATGCGAGCAACGATCAGGCCGATGTCCTGCTGGGCTTCGCTCCATTGGAAGGGGGATACTTCTTTCGGTGCCAAGCTCAGCACCAGATCATAGACTTCTAGAGCCTCTGTTTGATACTTATGACGTTGCGTCCATGCTCCGATGCGAGCCAGCGCCGCCGCCTGTCCCATGGCCGTGCGAGCTTGATCTGCTGGTGGAGAGACGCGTTGTTGAATGCTGAGAGCCTCTTCGAAAGAATGGACGGCATCACTCAGCAGGCTGGTGTCGCGCGTCAATACGGCGATATACGACTGCATATGCCCAATATTTGCCATGGTGGTGCTCCACGCATTTGGCTGTTGGATTTGGCTTTGCAGAGAGAGTGCCAGCTGGAAAGCTTCCAGCGCTTGCTGTGCCAGCAGTGGCTGTGGCTTTTGTGGCCCGCCATCAGATTGAATCATCAATCCGATAGAGGCACCGTAGTTGTTATGTATGATGGCGCGCGCTTTGTCAAGCAGTGGGTTACTCATGGTGCTTGGCAGCTGTTTTCTAATTTCAGAGTAGACGTTATATGCAGCGCGGTAGGGTTGATTCTGTAGATAGCTCAGATGTATCAGTGCTTGTGCTTTGGTATCAATGAGTGATAGGCGCCACGGCTCAGATTGGGTGAGCTGCGGATTTGAGATGGTTTCATCCAGACGTTCGATAACGGACTCCAATGCACTCACTAAGAGCCTTATTTGAGCGGTATCCGCCATGGGTACTGGCAATGAGATTAATACCCTAGCTGTTAGATATAAGGGCATTCCGATATCGTAGTGCGCCAAGGTTTCATTGTTAGTCACTAGGGTGTATTTATGTTGCTTATATAGCGGCAGCTGTCGGCATTGATAGCCTGACACATGGAGTTGCGGAGAAACATCTGATAGATTGCCACTGATGACGATGTCGGCATCCCATTTATTGATTAGCGGTATAGCTTGGCGACAGGTATTGTGTTGCCATAGAGCATCGTAGCGGTTGTGTTGAATAATGGTGGGCTCAAATTCCAGAGTGGCGACTGGCAATCCCGCCAGCTGGGTACCCAGCTGGCGGGTCAACTTACCGTAGTAATCCCCGTCGAGCCATGCGAAAATGATCCGCCCCATATCCCTTGGCTCAGGACGGTTGTGGTCTTTGTTAGCAGTTTGAGCGATGAGCAGGAGGCGCTGTGGCGAGGGCACAGCGGGCACGACACCGATAACCCAGCCAGCTAGCGGTATTAATACGGACATGCCCAACAGCAATTTAAAGAAAAGCTTCACAATAGATACACGGCCAAGGTCACCAATGCTAACCGTTGGGTTACACCGTGGTGACGGTGACCGTGGTTGCCTTGAGCATTGCAAGACACCCACACCCTACCATAGCTGGCTCCGGGTTGCCCTGGCGACTAAGCGGCGCCAGCGGCGCCAAACAGTGAGTCCAGTGATCCGAAACATAAGCATGTATAGCACTGGCACTGGCTACGGAATATGGGTGGGGCATTGCGCCCATTTGAATACTCAACGTTTGAAGTGATGGCAATATAGTTTGATGTTTGGGAGGAACTTACATAAACACTTCTACCGATTGCACGTGTTTATGCATGACCCCATTAGATATCTTACGCCATTGTGGAAAATATGGCAAGTGTGTCAAGTGCGAGCGAAAGGTATCCCCCCGCATATTGTCGCTACAGTGTGAGGGAGGGGGATGTCAGTTGAGCATGACATTAGCCACTACACCATGGCTTGCAGTATGGCGGAGAAGGAGGGATTCGAACCCTCGATGGGGGATTAGCCCATACTCCCTTAGCAGGGGAGCGCCTTCAGCCACTCGGCCACTTCTCCAATGACTGTCTAGTTTAATCTAGGGAAGGTCTGCACATTATCACGCCAAGCGAGATCCAGTTGTCAGTAAGGAGCCTTTAATTGGCTCTATTTGTCTCTATATCAGCCGCTGATGCAGCCTCTGGGCGCACTCCTCATCAGGCTTCTTCCACTTGTGGTGTGGTTCAAAGCCCTCTGCGCTGAGTGTTTGCTAACGCATGTCCGATCCTCTACATCCCCTATCTGGATATTTGGATTTCATGACAATCAGGTCAATAAATCAGAGTTTCCCTAGGTTATGTCTGTGCAGGGTGCCGCCAATGCCGCCACTCGTGTTGCCTCTATTGGTGTTGTTCCCCTCTACTAGCGCGGTGCGCTACTGTTGGATGCTCGTGTGTGTGTCCGGGGGGAGGTTGCTGCAAGAGCTCGGCTCGGTGTACGGCGATGCTCTTCGGTGCGGCGATGCCTATTTTGGCTTGTTGCCCTTGTATTGCGAGGAGTGTGATAGTGATCTGCTTGCCGATGACAATTTTTTCCCCGATGCGGCGCGTTAGTATTAGCATGGGGTGAGGGCTATATCAGGCCAGCTCTGGGTTGGTGGGGAGAGAACGATGCAGTGTTGCTAGCTGGTCGGTATGGCCAGCGCGGTGGTGCGTGGGTCAATGCTTTAGTACTACAGATTGTTGCATGCCCAGTACGGCCTGCTGTGCACTCTGCATAGCTATTCGCAGAATGCAGAATGTAAGGCGAGTACAGCGGCCTCTAGGTCATCCTCTTGTACGATCACCGCGATCCGCACTTCTGAAGTTGCAATCATTCTAATATTGATTTTATGCTTTGCCAGAGTTGCAAACATTTTGCTTGCGACCCCCGCCTGTGAACGCAGTCCATAGCCGACCAGCGAGACTTTGGCGACGCTCTCATCAGTATGTACAGTACCTGAGCCTATTTTTGTGACTACTTGCTGTGCCAAGGATGCCGCCTGTTCCATCGCGTTGTGTGGAACGGTGAAACTGAGGTCACTGCGATGATCATAGCCCGCATTTTGGATGATCAAATCGACTTGGATGCCGCATTCGGCGATGATGCCGAGAATATTAGCGGCGATGCCCGGCTGATCCGGTACACCAGTGATGGTCACTTGGGCTTCATTACGGTAATGCACCACTTGATAGGGCTGATTGGCACCGGACTGTTCCATGGCATCGTTGCTAGTGGAGAACGAAGAAGCATGATGTTTGCGACTTGCAACTAGTGTGCCGCCGAGCGCATCGTGCTGCTCTCCGCCCGTTGCCATAGACGATAGCACCCGCAATTTGAGACCATACTGCCCAGACAGCGCCACGGAGCGATATTGTAGTACTTTGGCACCGGAGCTGGCCATCTCCAGCATCTCTTCATAATCCATTTGAGCACGGCGACTAGCCTGTGGTACCAGGGCTGGGTCGGCGGAGCACACCCCATCAACATCGGTGTAGATACGACATTCATCAGCCTCCAGAGCCAGTGCGATGGCGACGGCGCTGGTATCTGAGCCGCCGCGCCCCAGCGTTTGTAATGTGCCGTTTGTTGTCAAGCCTTGAAATCCAGCGACGACAGGTACAGCATTTCGCTCCAGCACTGCGCGCAGGGGGGCATCATGCACCTTGTGAATGTGTGCACAGCCCGCTTCACCGGCACTTTGAACAGGTTGTTTAGCACCACTAAAAGATTCTGCTTCGACACCAAGCTGGCGCAACGCCAAGCAGAGCAGTGCCGCGCTAGCCTGCTCCCCAGTTCCTAGTAGTGCATCCATTTCCGCGCTATTATCAGGTGTGCCCAGCTTGATTGCCAGAGCCAGCAAGCGGTCAGTTTCCCCCGCCATGGCAGAGACCACGACGGCGACTTGAT
>JABABF010000025.1 GCA_014238345.1 Gammaproteobacteria bacterium | reverse complement strand
GAAGAAAGCACTCTGCCAACTCTTTGCTTTCACTTTGACCCGGGTGAGCAATAAAAGGAATAGGGTTAAAACATTAACTGTGCGGCGCGCGCGGGACGGAACGGAGATAATGGGAGCCAGCAGCTAGGGGCGCTTAGCCGCCCACGCAGATCTATGCAGGGGCATATACTTTCCAGCAAGCGCTGATTGGGGGGTTCCGATTGGCTTGGCTAGACGGAAGCCTCCTTGCGGTCAGCACGGTTGATAGCGATAGATCGTGTCATTTGCTGTAGCCAACCGAGGTCAGCACATTTTCACGCCCAGCAAGATTCGGATTTTTCCAAAAATAGAAGGAGACTTTAATTGGCTCTAAAAGTCTCTTATCAGTCGCTAAGGCGGACTCTGGGCGTACTCCTCCCACATGTTCACTAAGCCGCCTTCAACAAGTGGCGCGTTGATCAAAGCACAACACACCAACAGATGGTTCGTGTTCTTCGCCAAGCCGAGATAGCGCACCTTGGTCAATGACTTACTGCGCCTCCTCCACCAAGACGAGACCACGATTCTACGCTCTCGAGGCGTCCTCAATACTTCCCGTTGGCTGCTATAGGCTAAATCCCCCCAGACACGAGTCTCCTTGAATGTCGTGCTCACTGAGTGAATCGGCTTGGCGATGTGTGCTTCCCCTCCTTATTCTTCATCGAACTTGGCACATGGAGGATCGTTCCACGCGATACATGGATGCCTAAATGTTGCTTCACTAGACGGCAAAACTTACATACGGTGGTTTCATCCGGTACTGGAATCAATCTGGGTAAATGTGCGCATTGCGCGTATGTCATATAAGGCTTCTTCCACACCGGGATCAGACAATCCCGATAGGTCGCCTGCTGGCTCCTTGTGGCTTGGGGCTACACTGAGTTCTTGCCCAGGGATGACTTGATCCATACGAGTCTTCTTGTGGCGTGTTTCACAGCAATCTGCGCTGAATGTTTGCTGACGCATGTCCGACCCCCTGCATCCCTCAGGTCAATAAATCAGAGTTTTCCTAGAGAATCTCCTGTCTGCCGTTAGTTAAGGAGCGCCCCCTCTATAGCCATTTTTTAGTAAGACTGACAGTAGAGATAGCGAATTGATGCTAGGTGCGGCGCGCTCCCGAGATATAGGCAGCTACTGGCATAGTTGTTTGCTATAGAATGCGGACACTTGGCAGTTCTTAATATGGTTTGGCTCGGCACTCTCGGCGAGGCACTTGGCTTGCTACTTGCGCTGGTTTACAACAATATATAGTTCTGTGCTTAAATACTGGCCGATGTTTCACGTGAAACGTAAGGCGACAGGATTAAAACATTAACCTTCTTAACATTTTCACTACTCTGCAAATTTGTTTTGAGCAGATTCGATGTGCTGTTGCACTAAAGCCCTCAGTTCATTGCTATTCCCTAGTGGCGCTATGCAGGGACATATACGTACACGCACCACCCCAGGATACTTGAAAAAACCTTGCCAGCAAGCGCCGGCATTGTGTGCAATAGGTTGTATGGGGGTGCCGCTCAGCTCGGCTAGACGGAAGCCACCCGATAGGTAGCGCTCTTTTTTGCCATAGGCTGTGCGGGTACCTCCAGGGAAAACCAAAATATTTAGGCCTTCCTCCAGACGTTGCTGTCCTTGTTGCATCAATTCTTGCATAGCTTGCCGCCGGTTAGCACGGTTGATAGCGATGTTTCGCGTCATTCGCAGCATCCAACCGACCACTGGTATCCAGAGAATCTCCTGCTTCATGAGAGTACATACGGGTCGTTGCGGAGAAAAATGCATATAGATTTGAGTCTCTAAGGCACTTTGGTGGTTGCTCATGATAATGCAGCTGGTAGGTGATATATGCTCTTGGCCTTCAATGTGCAGTTTGATTCCACAACAGCAGCGCAGTATTACTAGGATGACTTTGCCCCAGACTGCAGTCATTAAGGGGTGTCTGCGCTCCACGGGTAGCAGGCAGAGGATGGGTATAAAGGGTAGCCAAGCTAAGATCCATGCGACCATGACGAAGTAAAAGACAGCGCTACGCAGCACCGTCACAATGGAAGGCTGATTCATGGCCTAGTTAGAGACTCAGCTGGGAGAAATCCGCCACTTCGGAGAAAAGGGTCTCTAACTCTTGCAGGGCGTATAGGTTGGCGGTACGCTCCTGTGGGTTGTCACAGAGCACCATAGTTTGGTCCATGAACTTGGCCAGCGGCCGCGCCAATGTACCCAGCGCTCTTAGCCGTTGCTCCATGGAGGTGCTACAGCGCCATGCGCCCACTCCTTCTGTGGAAGCACTGGACACGGTCGTATGAGAATTACGGAATTGTGCTACCGCATTGAGCAGAGGGAGGGTATTTTGCGAAGTGGCTGGTGCAGATGCTACGAGAGTTGGCTGACCGCCTTTGCGCAATAGATTGGCGGCGCGCTTCCAAGTTGCTACCAGCTCCTTTGCCTGTGCAGGTGACTCGTCCAAGAAATGCTGCATGTGCCGCAAGTGGCAGACAAAAGCGATTGGAAACATGCGCTTGGGCTCAGTCAGGTTGCCCAAGACAGCATTGAAACACTCGGTATTGACTTGATATTCCTGGTGGCAGAAAGAGCGTAGGCGCTCCACCAAAAACTCCATCAAGGCATCTACAATAGCTTCAGAGGCCTGCGTCCCCTGCGCCCCAAGAGCGTCACAGCCATCTATTAATAGGGATCTGAGTTCTATGGCGACCCACCACGGTTGTTCCGTCTCGGCATCAACATCTGCCAGCAAATTGCTGAGAATGCCCAAGGCGGCTGGCCGTAAGGCAAAGGGATCTCCGCTACCGCTAGGGGCATGACCTTTTATAAAATGGCACACAAGATGATCCAAACGATCACTGATGGCTAATAATTGGCTGGTGCTACAGCTGCCAACCAGCTGTCCGGTGAATGGGTTCCGGTAGTGTTCACCGATGGCCTGTGCTGCATTGGCGTAGTTCTCTTGCTGCTCTTGGTGGTTGACTCGGTCTTCCTGTTGCCTTAGGTAGTGTCCGCCTATAATTCCTTGCAATTCTGGAAACTCCCGCACCAGCTCGCTAGCCAAATCGGCTTTGCATAGGCGCGCTGCCAGCCGTGCCGCCGCTGGATTTGCAAAATTTGGTTCCCAATCAGCCGCCTGGATCAATTTTTTCACCAACTCTTCCAAACGCAGGCTTTTATCGTATAGGCTCCCCAAGTCAGCTTGAAAAACACGCCCACGTAGTAGCTCCCGATGCTCCTCTAGCGTCAATTTTTGATCATTTTTGTAGAAAAATAGCGCATCCTCTAAACGGGCACGCACCACTCGCTCGTTGCCAGCACGCACTTCTTCGGGAGCCTCACTGTTCAGATTGCTAATGACGATAAAATAAGGCAAAAACTGGGCATTGTCGTCCCACAGTGGGAAATAGCGCTGTTGTTTTTGTAGTACGATGCGCAGTAGTTCTGGGGGCATAGCGAGAAAACGTGGCTCGAAATGGCAAAGTAGCGCAACAGGCCATTCACATAGGGCGGCCACCTCCTCCAGTAACTGCTGGGTGGCACCGTCTTCCGCCAAATGAGCGGTAGCACCCACAGCACCTGGAATATTTGCACAAGCCTCCGCGATTTTGTGCCGAACTTCTCCAATTCTGCTTTCTAAATCTGCGATTACGTGCCCATCTTGTTTTAGGGTGATGGCGTAGTCTGTGGCCTTAGCTAAGTGGAGTGGCTCGGGGGCATGTATTCGGTGGCCGTATGTTTTTCGCCCCACGGAAAGCCCGAACAATTGTCCTGGAACCAGGGCATTGTCCAGCATGAGCACGACCCAGCGCACGGGACGCACAAAACGGAACTCGCGGCCTTTACCGTTGTCCCAGCGCATGTAGCGCAACGGTTGATTCCGCGACATAAGGTGCAACGCTTGCTCAACACGCCCGCATAGAGATTCTGCCAGCGGTGTGTCGCTACCGGGCATAGGCAATGTTAAACGTCGACCCTTGGGACCATCTCGCACTAAGAGATCTGCGGTGCTACAGCCGTATTTTTTGGCGAAACTGCGTGCAACAGCTGAGAACTCGCCGCCTTCTTCGGTGATTTGCTCTGCTGGTGGCCCCCAAATGTCCTGCCGAGGCTGTAGTGTGGGCAGGCCATGCAGCAACAGGGCGAGTCGTCGCGGCGAGGCAAATGTCTCTATCTTCTTATATCCAACAGCTATCTCACGCAAACTACTAGACATCGCCGTCGAAAATTCAGATAACAGTTCGCTGAGTTCTCGTGCAGGGAGTTCCTCACAACCTAATTCGACTAAGCAACAATGTTCCCCCACAGCTAAGTCGGTGCTGTCGCCGTATTTGGGCGTAGAGCGGGGGGGTGGTGGCAATTGTTTGTTCTTCTTTTGTGGCTCAGCATCCTCACCACACCAGCTCAAGGCCACTTTCTGCGCCAATGTACGCACATTGAGCATGTAGCGTTGGCGCTCGTCAACGCTGAGCGCGCCGCGGGCATCCAAGAGATTGAAGCAGTGAGAGGCACGCAATACCTGTTCGTAGGCGGCCATGTGCAAGTTGACCTCAATCAGTGCCTCTGCAGACGAGTGGGCGAGTCCAAAGGCGGTACCCAGTGCCTGTGGGTTGACTTCCTCAAAGTTATAGCGCGATAGTTCGCGCTCATTTCGCTGGAACAACTCTTTATAACGAACAGCTCGCCCGCCTGTTGCTGTGCCATCACTCCACAGCAGATCGTAGACACTGCCCTTGCCTTGCAGGTACATAGCCAATCGCTCAAGGCCATAAGTAATCTCTCCGCTTACCGGGCGACAGGCAATACCCCCCACTTGTTGGAAGTAGGTGAACTGAGTGACCTCCATGCCATTGAGCCAGACCTCCCAGCCTAGCCCCCAAGCGGCGAGTGTTGGCGATTCCCAGTTGTCCTCAACAAAGCGCACATCGTGTCGGCGCAAATCTAGGCCGATGGCGCGCAGGGAGTCGAGGTACAGTGATTGGATGTTAGCTGGAGCTGGCTTTAGCAATACTTGGTACTGGTAGTAGTGTTGTAGGCGGTTGGGGTTTTCTCCGTAGCGACCGTCAGTGGGTCGCCGGCAACCTTGCGCATAGGCCATGCGCCACGGCTCGTCCCCCAGCGCGCGCAGAAAAGTTGCCGGATGGAAAGTGCCCGCGCCCATTTCCATATCGAAGGGCTGCAATAGGCAACAGCCCTGCTGTTCCCAAAAGTCTTGTAGGGCTGAGATTAAACCTTGAAAAGTTTGCGGCGGCGCGTCCATTTTTAAAATGCTGATTCTAGATCTTAGAACTCAGCTGATATTATAGCAAGAGTAAACGATGCTCGGCCGACACCTGCTTAGGATGCTCAGCGATCTCGAACCACTTGAAACCACAACAAATAAAATTAATACTCAACTATATTTCATCATAAAACAAACACTAAATATAGTGGTCTTATTCATTCTATCTTCGCCAAAAACCCGGCATAAATAGCACTAAAAGTGAAAACACTTCAAGACGCCCTAACAGCATACTAAAACTTAATATCCATTTATGTACATCGCTTATTTCTTTGTAATTGCTTTCTACTACACCCCAGCCAGGGCCCAAATTATTCAGAGTGGCGATAACAGAGAAGAAGCTGGACTGAAAATCTAAATCCGTAGCTAGCAAGGCAAGGAAAATCGCGATAAAAGCCAGTACGTAAATTGAGAAAAAACTAAACACCCCAAATGCTATCCGATTGGGGATTGGATTACGCCCCACCTTAAGCCGCCAAACAGATCCCGGATGTAGTAGCTGGCGAAGTTCACGTAGTGCTAGCAACAAAAGCACTTGCACACGAATGACTTTTACGCCGCCGCAAGTAGAGCCGGAGCAGGCACCAATTGATGCCATCATTAATAATAAGATAGGCAGGAACGTTGGCCAGCCAGTCATTGAGGCACTAGTGAACCCAGTAGTGGTAACTAGGGAAATGGATTGAAACATACCGTGCAAGACACTGTCCCTTAGCGACAGTACATCAAGAAAATACAGAGTTGCGCTGGTTATGGTGGCGATAAAAAGCAAAATTAACAGGAAGGCAGTGCATTCCATGTCGCTAAAATAGTGCGCAATGCGCTTTCTTTTCCATGCAAAAAAATGTAGAGAAAAATTAATTCCAGCTGCTGCCATGAAAAAGCATCCTACAAGAGGTATTAGTGGATTGTCAAAATATCCAAAACTTTTGTCGTGAGTGGAGAATCCACCAATAGAGATCGTCGAGAATGCGTGGCAGACTGCATCGAAAAAAGACATACCACACAGCCAGTAGGCGATAACACACAAAAAAGTAAAAACGCAATAGATCAGAAATAGAAATTGTGCGGTGTCAGAGATGCGAGGAGCCAATTTGGTGTCTTTGGTTGGCCCAGGTACTTCAGTGCGATACATGTGCATACCACCCACCCGTAATAACGGCAAGATGGCGACGGCGATAACAATCAGGCCGATGCCGCCGATCCATTGCAATAGATTTCGGTAAAAGAGCAGTGAGTGTGGCAGTAGATCTAGCCCTACGATCACGGTTGCCCCAGTAGTGGTCAGGCCAGATAGTGACTCAAAAAGCGCATCGGTTACCGACAGCTGTAGATCATCTAACAAGATGAAAGGCAACGCTCCGAAGCTGCTGAGTCCGAGCCAGAACAAGGCGGTTAGCAGGAAGCTGTCGCGCAAGCTCAGCTCGTCTGTGGGGCGAATAAAGCGCTTGGTACCTCGCCACAGCGTGAAACCGACACTTGCCGCAATAGCAGCCGCCACGGTGAAACTGTACAGAGAATTTCCGCCCTCCCAGAAAGCAAACAGTATAGGGGGGAAAAATACCGGGCTAAATAATAGTAGAAGCAAGCCAAAGTTATGGGTGACCAGCTGGATGTTCACTGCGTTTTTGAGGATCAGGTGGGCGGCGCTTTAAAAGAAGCCAAAGTCAGTTTGAAACAAGCGGTTAACTTGCGGGATGCAGCTTTTGTCCACGACAAATAAGATCACATGATCATCTGCTTCCATTACAGTATTTCCGTGGGCGATCAAAACTTGGTCGCCGCGCACCAGTGCTCCGATCGTCACGCCGACCGGTAGTTCTATGTTGCGTAACGCCTGCCCAATGACCTGAGAATTGCGCCGATCTCCATGCACTACCAGCTCGATGGCCTCGGCCGCCCCACGGCGTAATGAATGCACCGTGGATACATCACCCTGTCGCACCTGTGCCAATATTTCACTGATAGTGAATTGCCGAGCCGACAGCGCGATATCAATTGAGCCGCTGTGTACGAGATCCGTATAGGCGTCATCGTTGACTAGTGAGATCACTTTGCGCACACCGAGCTTTTTAGCCAGCAACGCCGACATGATATTGGCGGCATCATCATTGGTCAGCGCACAGAACACATCAGCGCGCTGAATTTCTATATCGTGGAGAAACTCGCTGTCTGATGCATCGCCACACAGCACGATAGTGCGCTTGAGTTCTTCGGATAGATAGGTGCAACGCGACATCAATCGTTCGATGACACGTACATGGTAGTCGTCCTCAATGTTGGCGACTAGCCGCTCACCGACTTGGCCGCCACCAGCGACGACGATGTTGCGGTAGCCTGGATCCATCGGCCGCATACAGCGCATCACCTCGGCAATGTGTGCCGGCTCAGCGATGAAAAACACCTCGTCGCCCGCTTCAATCGTGGTATCGCCCTGCGGGATCAGCGGCGGGTGGTTGCGGCGGTAGATCGCCGCTACCCGGCAGTCGACGTCTGGCATACGCTCGTGGAGTGCGCCGATTTTGTGTCCGGCGATAGGTCCACTCTCAGTCACAGTGACGGCCACCAGCTGCACCCGCCCCTCGGCGAAGTTCAGCACTTGTAGCGCTCCGGGCAGTTTCAAGAGCCGATGAATGGCATCGGTGAGCATTTCTTCGGGTCGGATGAGGACATCTACCGGCACACCGCCGTCAGGGTCAAACAACGCTGGATTCTGTAGATAGGCGCGAGAGCGGATGCGGCAGATTTTTTTGGGTGTGCGGAAACAGCTGTGCGCTACTTGGCAGGCGATCATATTGCTCTCGTCGTTGTCGGTTACCGCCATCAAAATATCGGCATCCTCGGCACCGGCGCGCTCAAGCACATTGGGATGGGAGGCCGGGCCGTGTACAGTGCGGATATCAATGCGCGACTGCAATTGGCGCAGCTGCTCAGCGTCCTCGGCCACCAAGGTGATATCGTTTTGTTCCTCCTGCACAAGATTACGTACCAGCGCGATGCCTACGGGATTGATGCCGACGATGATGATGCGCATGCAAAAAGCCCTCGCCCCGTCCTTAGTGTGTGCGCCGCAACAGTGCAAAGAAAAAGCCATCACCGCCTGAGGGAGTCGGCGTGATAGCGCGCCCTGAGCCGCTCACCTGCCCCCAGTTGGCTGGCAGCTCAGCAGTTTGCGCCGAGGGTTCTTGTGACAGGAAGTGTTGCACCACAGAGAAGTTCTCCTCGCCAAACAATGAGCAGCTAACATAGAGTAGTTCACCGTCCGGACGCAGGCAAGGCCACAGTGCGCTCAGTAGCCGCAGCTGCAGTTCAGCGAAGCGCGGTATGTCATCGGGACGACGTAGGTGCTTGATGTCAGGGCGGCGTCGCATCACGCCGGTGCCGGAGCAGGGCACATCAAGCAGGATGCGATCGTAGGGCGTTTTATCCCACCAATCCTCAGGGTGGGCGGCATCGGCGACAAGATAGCGCAAAGCAGTGCCGGTGGCAGGAAGGCCGAGGCGCTCCAAGCCGCCATGCACCAGTTGTAGGCGTTCCTCGTTGATGTCGAGCATAGTTAATTCGGCCATCTGGGGAGCCAGCTCCAAGAGGTGGCCGGACTTGCCGCCCGGCGCGGCGCAGGCATCGAGTACCCGCTCACCACTGCGCGTAGCCAGCAAAGGAGCCGCCAGCTGTGCTGATTCATCCTGCACACTGACCAGCCCATCACCAAAACCAGGCAATTCTGGCGGCGGCCGCACCTCTTCTAGCACGATACCGCATGGAGAGATTGCACAGGGGTGGCAGGGGATGCCAGCATCGCTCAATTGTGCCATATACGCTGAGCGCTCACCACGCAAGGCATTGACGCGTAGCATCATGGGCGGGCGCTGTTGCGCCGCTGTGACAATATCCGCATATTGCTTCGGCCATTCCTTGCGTAGCCGTTGTCCTAGCCATCGGGGCAACGCGTCACGTTCGTGCCAGCACAGTGCTTTGAGTAACGAATCTTTGCGGCGCAGGCGGGAGCGTAGCACGCCATTAATTAGTGGCTTGGCCCAGCTGCGTCCCAGCGGCAAACAGGCTTCGACGGCCTGTTGCACGATGGCATAGTGCGGCAGTTTGGAGTGATCAAGTTGGTAGCTAGCCACCATGAGCAGGCTGACGACACATGGATCCTGCTGCGCGATCGGTCGACTCAATAGCTGCTTGAGGATTGCAAGCAGATAGGGGTGCCAGCGCATGGTGCCGCGCGTTAGCTCGCGCAATAGGGCATGCCGCATCGGGGGCAGGCTCGTCATCCGTGTGGCAAGCGCCCGATCCAGCGAGCTGCCGTGGTGCAATACATCGCTGACCGTCAGCGCGGCCACCGCCTGTGCGTCATTCATTGGTTACACGGCGGCGGCGTAGCGGGATGGTGGTGGTGCAGTGGGGGGGCATGGAGGGGGTTTGCAGAGGGGATGGGGTGCTTGTAGGGGTCTAGGGAGTGCAGCTGGCGAGGCGTAAGCCTGGGGGCAACAATTTGGCGTGGCCGTTCAAGAAGTCCGCTGAGTGCAGCGTGCGTCGTCCGGGCAGCTGTAGTCCCAGCAGGCGCAACACACCCTGCCCGCAAGCGACCTCAAGCCGCTCTCTGGCTGCGCCGCCAGAGGCGGGGAGCACGGGGCCTGGTGGCGCTTTGGCAGCACCGGGTAGCGCTTCGGCACGCCACAGCTTGATCAGCTGCGTCCCAGTGTGCAGGCGGGCACCGGGCGCTGGACTCAGTGCACGCACTTGACGAGCCAACGTCGTTGCTGTCTGTGTCCAGTCTAGCCAAGTCTCCTCCCGATGGATTTTGGGGGCGAGGCAGCTGTGCCGATCATCTTGTGCCCGCGCCACTGGTAGCGTTCCTTGCGCTAGCGCAGACACCACTTTCAGCAAAGCCCCGGCACCCAGCGCGGCGAGGCGGCTCTCTAACTCCCCCGCGTTTTCATCGTCGCCGATGGTGCAGGGGCGTTGTGCGAGGATATCGCCGGTGTCAAGACCGGCATCCATCTGCATGATGGTGACACCAGTCTGGCGATCGCCAGCGGCGATGGCGCGTTGCACCGGTGCTGCTCCACGCCAGCGTGGGAGCAACGAACAGTGTACGTTAATGCCCCCGTAACGCGGGAGCGCCAGCCAGGCGGAGGGTAGTAACATCCCATAGGCGGCGACCACAATCAACTCGGGCTCCAGCGCGCTCAGCTTCTCCAGATCGGCATCGCCTTGCAAGTTATGTGGCTGGTACAGCGGTAACCCCTGAGCCAGCGCGAGGCGCTTGACTGGACTGGAGCGCAGAGTTTGCCCACGACCCGCCGGACGGTCGGGTTGGGTGTAGACGGCGCTCACTTGGCAGCTGCCATCGCCCTGTAGAGCATTGAGCTGTGCGGCACCGAACTCAGAGGTGCCAGCAAAAACTAGGCTCAGTGCAGGCACAGGCGCTTGGTTGTGCGAGGTAGCGGTGGCACCTTCATATTGAATTTGCGACAGGCATAGCAGTGAGGGCTCCCCGTGGCCGCTGGAGGGTTGTCACCCGAGCGGGCTAAGCGACGTAGCGTTGTTTGCGCAGACGGTCGCGGATCATCTCCCGTTTGACTGGGGACAGGTAATCGACAAAGAGTTTGCCGTCCAAGTGGTCGGTTTCGTGTTGTAGGCAGATGGCGAGTAGACTGTCGGCTTCTAGTGCGAGGGGCTGGCCATCGCGATCTAATGCCTCGACCAGCACGCGGCTGTAGCGAGGCACTTCGGCGCGCACTTCGGGTACTGACAGGCAGCCCTCCTCATGCCGTTGCACCTCGGCACCGGGGGCGGGGTTCCACTTGGGGTTGACGAGTGCTAGCGGCTCTAGCCCGGGTTCCGAAACATCAGCCACCACCACTCGTTGATGCACATCAATCTGCGTGGCAGCGAGGCCAATGCCACCGCTGGCGTACATCGATTCGAGCAGATCGTCGATTAATTGGCGGATTTTATTATCAACGCGCGCAACAGGTGCCGCCCGCCGCCGCAGTCGAGGATCTGGAAAAGCGAGGATGGAGCGGACAGTCATTGGGGCGACGGAGCTGGGTTAGGGGCGGACAATCGGTGGCTTACAGCGTTTTGGATGCGGTGTGTACTGGCTATTTCAGCACCAACTATTATAGCTGGGCTACGCACTGTTGGGCAAGGACAAAAGGGTGAGCCAGCATACGACCAAGGGGCTCTTCGCGCCACCCGTTCCGCAGTTCACCAGTATGGATTCCAGGCCACCTCCCAGTAGAAGCCCTCTGGGTCGGCAAAATAGCCAGAATAGCCGCCCCAGAATACTTTTTGCCCGGCTTTGACCCGTGTTGCCCCGGCGGCGACCGCCTCGCTCAGTAGCGCATCCACCGCCTCTGCTGAGGCCACATTGTGGGCTATGGCAACAGCAGTAAAACCAGACCCAACTTCTGATACGCCGATATCCTCAGCTAGCAGGTTGCGAGGATAGAGGCCGAGCAAGGTGCTGCCCATCTCAAAAAAGGCAATGTTTGTCTCCGACCCGGGTTTTTTAGGTAGCTGGAGACCTGTTTGGTAGAAAGCGATGGCGCGGTCAAGGTCGCGAACACCGAGGGTGATCATGGTAATGTGTGGATGCACGGGGAGTTGAATTAAAGACGCGGCTTAGCGTGGTGACAAGTATAAATGCAGGCTTGCTGAGCTACGGCTAGGTTGCCTACCTGTGCTGTACGGGAGCGGATACTTGACGCAAATCCGTTGGCAGCGAGGTCTTCGGTCATAGTCGGTGTGAGCGTGTGCGGCGCAAATTGCCCTTCGCTGGCCCCCTATTTGATGTGAGCTACTTCCCCGCCCATCCCCGACAATGCCCCTTGTTGTTTCTGTTGTGTGATCTCAGATTTGATGATCGACTCCCGCGCACTG
>JABABF010000024.1 GCA_014238345.1 Gammaproteobacteria bacterium | reverse complement strand
TCAATTTTCTTTTTATTATTTTCGATATCTTTTTGTATTAATTCTGGTTTCTCAAATCTTTTTTTTAATTCACCTTGAACTTTTTTAAATTGTTCTAACTTTTGCTCTGATTGTCTTAATGACCCCTCAAACACAAAGTATAGTCCCTTTCAAGTTATATAACTTATATTTTGTTTTTTCATTTTTTTTCCTTATTTTTGTTTTATTATTTTAAAGACATTTCGGTCTAATCAAACTTTTCACAAAGTTCTTTCATAAGATTTATTTTTTCTTTCATATATATATTAATATATTTTTCTATAAATGATGTTTTAATTATATTCTTTTTTATGTGTTTTAATCTTGAAGATATTTTATAATTGTTTTTTTCTCATCAAAGTAAAGTTTCTAATTCAATTTTCTTTGGAAAGAAACTTTTACGAATTGATATTTCCTTAAAAATTGCTTGTTCTTCTTTTAATTCATTGAAAGAATATTTTTTAATATCTTTCATAATGAGATATTCAAAATAACGATATACTTGGTATTTATTTATCATTTTTAGTTTCCTTTTGGAATTCATTTGAAATAGTTTTTGCTTCTTGACCATCATTATCAATATTTTTTGCTTCTTGCCCGTGATTTCTAATATAATGATTTGCTATTTGATTAAAATTATAAATCTTGTCGGCTCCTTGCTCTACATTAGAAATATCTTCTGCTTCTTGATTATCGTTTCAAATGCCATCTGCCTTTTGAAAGCTATTAATAATTTTGTTTGCTTTTTGAGCATCATTAATAATAATATTATTTCCTTTCTGCTTTCTGTTATCGATATCTTTCGATTTTTGATAAGTATTATTAACAGAATTTATTGCTTTTTGATAATCATTATAGATTTTATCTGCTTTTTGCTCTTTATTATCAATATTATGTGCCTCTTGTAAGTAATTTCTAATTTTTCTTTTTGCTTCTTGGTCAGAGTTATAAATATCTTTTGCTTTTTGATTGTGGTTTAAAATAGTAATTGCCTTTTGTTTTCAATTACTAATAATTTGTTTTGCTTCTTGGTTTCCGCTATATATATTAGATGCTTTTATAAAGCTTAAATTAATTTCCATATCTCCAAAATCTAATTCACTTAAGTCTATTGTATTTCTTTCTTTATCATAACAATTATCTATAATTATTTTTAATATTTCTTTTTTACTTT
>JABABF010000023.1 GCA_014238345.1 Gammaproteobacteria bacterium | reverse complement strand
GTGGAGCCCCGACCGATGCCTCCGCCTACGGGGTCGATGCCATCACGGATGACTTGCTCGGTCTGTTGGCGCACTGCGGTGAAGAGCGGGCGGTGTTTGTCGGTTTGGATTTTGGTGCTTTTGCAGTCTACGATTTAGCTATGCGTCATCCCGATAAGGTGTTGGGCGTGATCGGTTTGGAAAACCCAGCTGCACCGCATAACCCTGAGCGGCCGCCATTGGTGGAGTATGCTGCGATGGCCGAGAAACACTTCGTGCATATTGAGTACTTCCGCCCGGTGGGGCCAGCCGATGCCGCGCTGGATGCTGCCCCCAGAGAGTTTCTCAGCAAAGTGTTCTATGCGCTGAGCGGCGATTATCATTACTTGGATGTGTGGAAATATCCGCCCGGCACACCTTATTTGGAGGCGCTACCCGAGCCGCCGCCGTTGCCGTGGACTTGGCTCAGCGAGCTGGAACTGGAGTTTTTCGTCAATGAATATTCCCGCAGTGGCTTCACCGGTGGCCTCAACTGGTACCGCTCTATGAATCTGAAGTGGGAGCAACGCCGTCCCTATGAGGGCAAGACCAGCCCAGTGCCGGCCTATTTCATCGGCAGCGAGCGGGATGCCGACTTGGAGGGCTTCCACGGAGATGACCCGATTGAGCTGTTCCGCAAACAGTTTCCCAACACGCGCCGCACCGATATGATCAAAGACGGCGGGCACATGGTGCAGCTGGAGAAGTCGGCAGAGGTCAATCAGCTATTGCTCAAATACCTTGGCGAGTTGCGCGGCTCAATGCCGACTGGCTGAGCGGGCGGTTATCAATCTCCCCACTGATGATTTAGCGCTTTTGCTGGAACTCGGGGAAATCCGCATCTAGAGTCAGCTCTTCCCACTGGGCTATTCGCTCGGTGATGGTGGCGAGTTTTGCTCGGTAGGCATTTAGCACCATGTGCCCCAGTAGCAAATGGTGCGGTGGGTTGTCGCTCTCGCCCAGCATCAGGATGGCGGCGGCGGCTTTTTTGGGGTCGCCCTGCTCCTTGCCGTGCATGCCGACGATCATCTCCCGACGGGCACCGGCGACCTCGGCGTAGTCGTCGATGGGTTCAGAGACCAGCTTCATTGAGCGCCCCGTCCAATCTGTTTTGAATAGACCTGGTGCCACAGCGCACACCCGGATACCCAGCGAGGCCACCTCTTTACTCAGCGACTCGCTCAGCGCCTCAACGGCGTATTTGCTACTGCTGTAGTAGCCCGTAGTGGGGTTGGCGATCAGACCCGCTTGTGAGGAGATATTGATGATGGTGCCACTGCGCCGCTTGCGCATGTGCGGCAGCACGGCTCGGGTCATCGCCAGTAGGCCGAAGAAGTTGGTTTCAAACATGGCTCGCACCTCGGCCTCTTCGCCTTCCTCAATGGCGGCCAGATAGCCGTAGCCCGCATTGTTGACCAACACATCAATGTGTCCGAAGACCTCTAGTGCGTGGTGGGTGGCAGCGGCGATCTGCTCTGCCTTGGTCACATCCAGTACAGCAGAGGTAGCGCGCTCAGGGTATGCCGCGATGATATCTGCGATGGCTTCTGCACGGCGCGCGGTGACGACGACGCGGTGGCCAGCCGCCAGCGCGGCCAGTGCAGTTTCGCGACCAAAGCCAGTAGAGCAACCAGTGATCAGCCAGACCTTGCTGGGAGGGGTGTCGCTCATAGTGATGTTTTCCTAGTAAAAGTCGGATTTATTAACTGCTTGGAGTAGCCAACAGCTCAGATAGTGTATTACGAGCCAATAATCCAAGGTGCAATCTTTAGTTTTTGGCCGCTGAGATAGTCGGCAGGGTGCATTATTACCGACATGCCCTAATTTGTGCTACGGCTTGTTGGCTTGATGCGGGTTTTTATGGGAGTAGTCGCCAGGCGTACTGTTGGGAGCGCAGCTGCCGCTGTGCGGCGCGCTCGGCAACCGAGACCCTCGGTGTACTCGGCGGCAGCTGTTGTGGCAGCTGAGCCACCTCAGCCAGATCCCAGTCTACCTTGAGCACCTCATCGCTGGGGTCGTTGCTGAACTCTGCCCAGCGCAGCGTCAGTATGCCTTCGTTCATATCGCAAGGATCCACCCAGTTGTGTATCCCCGGGTCCTCAACCGAGACCACGAAGCTGTAGCTGCCGTCGGCGTTGGGTAGCGACTGAGCTTTATTGAGGCTGCCGCAACGATTGACGATGTCATTACTGGTTCCCAAGCGGTTGGTGATCGGGGCAATAAAGTAGTTGGCACCTCCCATCTTTATGTCCAGCATCAGTGCCTGACCGGGCTCCAGCTGGAAGTGGCCGAGGATATAGACCTGATCGCGTAGTGCGCCATCGCTGTCGCGATCTATGGTGAAGTCAAAGCTGTTGGCAGGTTTGTTCAGCGCTTGGGCGTTCCAGCGGATGGTGTCCTTCATAAAACTCCACTGGTAGTCGATGGCTTGTTGGGCGAGTTCATCCGGTGAGCGCACCGCAGTGGTGGCATCACCGTCGATGCGCTCGACCGACAGTTCATTGATCATCTCTGCGCCCCAGTCTTGCAGGACATCGCGGATATAGAACTGCTGTGCCGCCGGAGTGGATTGCACATGGTTGGGTCGGCCATCGGCCGGGTGGGCATCTACGCTGATCTCAAAAGAGCCGTCTTCGGCCAGTTCCAAGTCCTTGCCCGATAGCATGGCCACCGTGTCGCGCTTGTCATCCCACAGGGTGAAGTAGTTCTCAATGAGGCGGTGGCCCATGGCCACCTTGCCGCGAATGCGGTATTGCTGGTCGCCGCAGATTGGGATGGTGCGGTAGACGGAATCGGGATTGTCGATGCCCCAGCGCGAGCCGGGCACCCGGAGCCCATCTATGCTGTGCGCCAGCCGACTGATCGTGCACACACCGGGGTGCATCGGGTCTTGGTTGAGAGCCCATATCGTGGCCGCAAACATCACCTCCTCAAAAGCGCCATCAAAGCAGTGTTGCATATTCGGGCTGAGCGGTTGCAGCTCGTTGAGCCAGTATTCGCGAGCCTTGGCACGCTCGGCGGCCACCTCGGGTAGCCCGAAGATCGTAAGAGCGGCGCGTTCGAAGGCCTGTTGGTCGGCAGTGTTGATGGGGTTGTAGTCGAAGGCCATGGCGAGTTGCTCGGTGTCGTGGAGGCTGGAAACAGGCTGATTTATTGGCTGCTCGGAGTAGACAACAGGTCAATAGTGTATTACGAGCCAGCGCTCCAAGGTGAAATCTTCATTTTTGGGTTGCTGGGCAGTCCGTAGGGCGCGTAGGGCGCATTGTTCAGACTTGCCCTAGGCAGGCAGAGCGCTTTCGCACCCCTCGGCGGCGGCGACAAAATAGTTGCTGGTGTTGCGGAGCAGGGCGGGGGGTAGCTCGCAATCTGCCGCCAGGCTCCCATTCAGCCAGACTTGGACAAAGGCATCCCACGGCAACTTTGCGCTCGTATTGTCAGTGATAGGCTCATCCACGGTAACGCGCAGAGCCCCGTGCTGCGCTACTAGCTCGGTTGCTGCCGCACGGGTGGCGGTGATGAAATCATCGGCAGCTACAGCCGACATCCGGTGCAGGCCGATGCTCAGCTTGGCCACTGGCTGGGCATCAAAGCCGCGCGCATCCCCGGCGACCAGATGTTCGCGCACTTCTGAGGAGATTACCTTGGGTTGATCCATGAAGTGATCTTCGTCGTCGTGGATGTGCTGTGCCGCTGGCGAGGCCAGGAATGTGCCAACGACCGCCAAGTCGGACAGCTGGGCGTACCAGAACTCGGAGATCACATCAAAATCTGGTCTTGTGCCCGCCAGTAGGCTGACGAGGTGGTTACGCACATATTTCTGGAAGCGAAAATGCTCGAGCTGGGCGATGGCCAGCGGCGCGTGCCTAGTCTCGTAGTGGTGTTGGAAGAAAGCCTGAGTGCGGTCGGCTCGGCGCGGTATCAGGGCGATAAACTTGTGCATGACATGGTGCGGTGTGTTGGTGATGGGTTTATGCAATAACGATCAAGCGCATTATAAGAAGAGTGGGGTTGCGCAGTGCATTGTCCCTTGCCAATTTTTCCATTGATGCAGTATCCTAATAGTGCTGGTTATTTAGTGGCATGTGAGTTGTGCACGATGGCATACAAGGTGATTCAATGGGCGACCGGTGGCATCGGTCGGGCAGCGATTGAGGGGGTGCTAACACACCCCAGTTTGGAGTTGGTTGGTTGCTGGGTACACAGCGAGGCCAAGCTTGGCAAGGATGCGGGAATATTGGCTGGGATAGCCCCGCTCGGGGTGTTGGCGACCAACTCCCAAGAGGAGATCCTCGCCATGGATGCCGATTGCGTGCTCTATGCGCCCGCTTTCCCCAATGAGGACGAGGTGGTTGCTCTGCTTGAGTCAGGCAAGCATGTGGTTACGCCCACTGGCTGGTTTTACAAGGCACGCGTCAAGCATGCCGAGCGGCTGGAGGATGCCTGCCAGCAGGGTAGTGCGGTGTTACACGGCACTGGCATCCATCCCGGTGGCTTCACCGAGCGCATGCCGTTGCAATTGACCGCGCTACAGGGCTCGACTCGCTATGTGCGCTCCGAAGAGTTCTCGGACATCCGCAGCTATGATGCCCCCGATATAGTCGGCGAGATGATGCTGTTCGGCAAGACCGAAGAGGCGGCCAAGCAGAGCCCGATGGGGGCATTTTTGGCGGCGGGCTTCTACCAATCCATCCAAATGGTCGCCGATGCGTTACAACTGCCTTTGGACGATTTCAATACGGTGCACGAGGTGGCGCTGGCCACGGCACCGATAGAGTCGACCCCCATCGGCACGATTGAGCCCGGCTGTGTTGCCGCCCAACGCTTTGTGTGGCAGGGATTGCGCGGCGGCGAACCAGTCATTGAGGCCATCGTCAACTGGTTGATGGGCGAGAGCGGCTACGATGCGCCGTGGGGCTTTGGTGCGCAGGGGCAGCGCTACGAGGTAGAGGTGCTCGGCGACCCCGACCTGAGCGCGGTCTACCACGGCACCCACCCGAGCAGTATTGAAGCGGGCTTGAAGCGCAACAACGGTATTGTTGCCACGGCGATGCACTGCGTCAACAGTATTCCCTATGTCTGCACGGCCAGTCCCGGCCTGTGTAGCTATCTTGATCTGCCGCTAGTTGCTGGGCATGCGGCTCCAGCGCTTAGATAGGAGTTCCAACACATGATCCTTGACAAATTCAAACTGACTGATCAGGTGGCCATTGTCACCGGCGCGGGCAAAGGCATCGGGCGCGGTATTGCACTGGCCTTTGCCGAGGCCGGTGCTGATGTGGTGTGTGCGGCGCGCACCCAGAGCGACATTGATGCCACGGTAGCGGCGGTGAGCGAGCGCGGGCGGCGCGGTTTGGCTGTCGCCTGTGATGTGACGGTGCGCGAGCAACTAGAGCAGTTAGTCGCCAGTGCGCTGGACAAGTTCGGGCGCCTTGATTTGTTGGTCAACAACGCGGGTGGAAGCCCTCCCAAGCCAGCGCTACGCACTTCTGAAGCGGCCTTTGAGGCGGCTCTGCGTTTCAACCTGACCTCGGCCTTTCTATTGAGTAAGCTGGCGGTGCCCAAGATGGTTGAAACAGCGGGAGGCGGGGCGATAGTCAACCTCTCCTCGCGTTGCAGCGACATGGCGATGCCATCTTTTGTGGCCTACGGAGCGGCCAAGGCTGGACTGAACATGATGACCCGCAACCTGGCGACAGAGTTCGCGCCCAAGGTACGGGTCAACGCCATTTCGGTGGGCAGCATCGCCACCGATTCTCTAAAGGTTGTATTGACCGACCCCAAGATAGGCAAACAGATGGTTGAGAACACCCCCGATGCGGCGCATAGGCGAGCCAGAAGACATCGCGGCTGGGGCATTGTATTTATGCTCCCCGGCGGCCTCGTGGGTCACCGGCAAGATCATTCAGATTGACGGCGGCGTGGAGACGAGCTCTGTAACGGTGCCAGTGCCGCCGTTGTGAGGGTTTGGTGATGGCTACTAAAGATATTCAATTGTCGCGGCTAGAAAAAGTGGCCCTGAGAGAAGTGTGGCCTGACGAGGCACGTGATTTCACACCTTGGCTTGCTAGTCAAGAAGGCTTAGCTCTTTTGGGAGACACAGTTGGCTTGGATTTGTCG
>JABABF010000022.1 GCA_014238345.1 Gammaproteobacteria bacterium | reverse complement strand
GGGTTCGGCGTAGTGGAATGGCATGGCTGGGATGATGTAGGTGGTGATGTCGCCGTGCCCCGCTACTCGCAATGATGCTTGATAGTGCAGGCGCGAGTCCTGTGCCGCCACTTGTTGCGCTTCGTCTATGCACAAAATGATGGAGCGGTACTGGTCGCCGACATCATTGCCCTGGCGCATACCCTGAGTGGGATTATGTCCCTCCCAGAACCCGCGCAACAGGGCTTCGTAACTCAGGCTTTGTGGGTCGTACACCACCAGCACCACCTCGGCGTGTCCGCTCTGCCCCGTGCAGATCTCGCGATAATCCGGTTGAGGCGTATGCCCGCCAGCATAGCCAACCGCCGTCAATACCACTCCGGGTGTTTTCCAGAAGCCTCGTTCAGCGCCCCAAAAGCAACCCATGCCAAATATTGCCAGCTCAGTGTTATCAGGAAAAGGAGGAGCCAAGGGCGTACCGTGGACGGCGTGCAGCATCTCTGCTACGGGCCATGGTGCCCGGACTAACAAGTGCTGCACCGTGACCGTGGTCTTTTTTTTCATAATTTGCCTCCTGGAGACCTCCTGTCGCCCATTGCATAGACTACAATATTAGGGATTGACACTGTGGGCGATGTGTCATCATAGGACTGCTTTTGATGCAGTAGGCGGGTGTAGTTCAATGGTAGAATGTCAGCCTCCCACGCTGACGGTGGGGGTTCGATTCCCCCCACCCGCTCTGATGTATATAGTATGTCTGGGACTCGCGCCACCGCAGTGAAGCCCAGCCGTGCGGCAACCCCCCGTTCCGCCATCGCCGTCAACCGCCGCGCCCGCCACAATTATCATTTGGACACTCGCTTTGAGGCCGGTTTGGTGTTGCAGGGGTGGGAGATCAAGAGCTTGCGCGCTGGGCGCGTACAGATTACCGACAGTCATGTGATATTGCGTCGGGGCGAGGCTTGGTTGCTCGGCACTCACATCACGCCGCTCAGCGGTGCGCCAACAGCAGCACAAGAGCAAGCTGATCGCAGCCGCAAATTATTACTGTCGCGCCGCGAGCTCGAGCAGCTGGCACAAGGCGTACAGCAACGCGGCCACACCTGTGTCTGTCTGCGTTTGTATTGGCAGCGGCATTTGGTGAAATGCGAGCTGGCTCTGGCGCGTGGCAAGGCCGCTTACGATAAGCGGGAGGTGCTCAAAGAGCGCGCGTTGGAGCGCGAGCGCCAGCGGGGCTAGCCGCCACTGGCATTCATGAAGCGTAGCAGTTGCGGAGCTTCGTCGAGGCGAAATTCATGGCGCTCTGGCTTCAGAGCCATGGCCGCACAGATCGCTTCGCGCAAGCGCTCTGGGTCGGCGGGGTGGCGGCGCACTACGGCACGCAGGTCGACCGAGTGCTCATGCCCAAGACACAGTAGCAATCGTCCGTTGGGCAACAGTCGCACTCGGTTGCAGCTGGCGCAGAAATTCTCGCTGTGCGGTGAGATGAAGCCGATGCGGATCTTGCTGTCGGCCATGCGGTAGTAGCGGGCGGGACCACCGCTGGATTCGGTGGAAGAGATCAGCGGATAGCGCGGCTCAATACGCGAGCGCAATTCAGCACTGGAGCAGAAGGAGCGGTTGCGATCGTGTTCGATGATTGTCCCCAGCGGCATGGCTTCGATAAAACTGATATCAAGACCCCGATCGCGGGCGAAGGCGACCAATGCCAGCACCTCATCATCATTGCGTTCGCGCAAGATGACACAGTTCAACTTGATGCGCTCAAAGCCAACCGCCTGTGCCGCATCCACACCGCGCAATACGGTTTGCAGATCACCATGGCGGGTTAATTCTCGGAAGCGCTCCTCGCGCAGGCTGTCGAGGCTGATGTTGATGCGCCGCACACCGGCGGCGTGCAACTCCGTGGCGTATTTTTCCAAGTGCGAGCCATTAGTAGTCAGCGTCAACTCCCCCAGTCCCGGCAATTGCCCCAACTGGTGGACTAGTCCTAGCACCCCTCGGCGTATCAGCGGTTCGCCTCCGGTGAGGCGCAGTTTGCGCACACCCAAAGAGATAAAGGCGGCGGCTATGGTGTGCAATTCCTCCAAACTCAGCAATTCTTTGCGCGGGATGAAACGCATTTTTTCTGCCATGCAATATACACAACGAAAATCGCAACGATCGGTGACTGATATGCGCAGATAGGATATGCGGCGCCCAAATCGATCGCGCAGCTCGGTGCCGCTATGCTCCACCGGTGTGGCTGAGAGGGAGTGCTTCACAAGTGTTGTCTATATCAACGGTATGGTCACAGCAAAGGTGATCTGGCAAGCCTGTACAATTTAGCAGATAATACCACGCGCCGTGACTTGCATTGTGTTGTTTAAGGTGCTAGGCGGCGGCGAGGCTTTGTCATTATGTTTTTCAAATTGATCCGGCGATTAATGCTGTGGGGCGAGATATTGCTGGCCATTTTGGTATTGGTCGGCTCGTTGCTGTGCGTGGTCTACCTGTTACCTTGGAGCAAGATGTCATCTGTGGCACCTTGGGTGCCGCCAATGGTCAGTCGTGTCATGCTGGCGGCTCGCGATGCCACTGACGAGGTGGTGGTGGATATCCTCGTGGCGGGTGTGCGGCGACAGTCGACCAAGGTCTGGTCAGCGATTTGGATACCCGTGCGCGACGGTGCCCACAACTGGACGTATCGCTGGGGCTTGCGCCAGCTCGACCACTGCAATGCCGTTGATGGTATTGAGCCACTATGTCAAGGGCGGTTGGCTGGACCGCGGCATATCGCCGCTTTGCCGGATGGCCGTCATCTGCTGATCAGCGAGATATCTCCAGTGGGTCGTGCACAGCTGGGCAGGCTGTTGTGGTTGAGGCTTGAGACGGGCGCTGTGCGGCAAATATTTCCCCAATCTGCTCAAAAGCGGGGTTGGGGGGATCCTCGGTGTCTGCCGTCTCCCGCCGTTGCGTTGGCTCCGCACAGCGTCGATATTTCTCGGCACTTCTCTGGGGCGTGGCAGGTGCTGGTGGGCAACCGCGGTATAGATGAGGCAGTGGAGTTCTACGAATTGCTTTGGGGTGATGCGGGTAACCCAAAATTGATATGGCGAGGCTGCGTTTCGATGCCGGATATGGTAATTGGGCATATCGCTGCTATGCCAGATGGGCAGGGTTTTGTGGCCACCCAGACTCACCCGGCATCTTGGAGCGAGATCAAGGTGCAGCGTGCGCGTAAAGACTGGGTTCAAACCGGACGCACGATCGTTTGGCAACGAGGACAGCGACTTCGCATACTACCCAGCTCGGCTCCCTACATGTTGCCTGCTGGGGCTTTGATGGCGTTGGACGGAAAATCTGTCTACATCACTCAAATCGGTGCGGCGCCCGTGGTGCGTAGGTACAGCCTACCCGACGGTGAAATACTCGCCGAGCGGCTTTTGACGCAGCCCTTGACAATCAATTGGACTCCAGAGGGGAAGTTGCTAGTGGTCGATGCAGATGCGTCGGTTTGGGAGTGGGGGTTGTGTCATCGCTGGCCTAAAGTTGACCCCTGTATGTTGCATTTCAGCTTGCAGGTACTCGACCCGGAAACACTAGAGATACTGGAGACTGCCTTGGCTCACCGAGGGCCACCCTTGGGGGCGGTTACCCACGCTGTGGTCAAAGGCGACACTCTGTATATGACCTCGGCACACGGCAACCGCATCGCTCGCACTACCTGGCCGCCATCGCGGCGCCACGACAAGCCGGTGTCCACCGCCGCCAGTTCCACAGCGGCTATTGTGGTGTCCACATCAGCGGCTTCCACGGTGGGTCAAGAGGCTGAGGGGGCAGTGGAAACAGCCCCCAAATAGGGCTGGTACGCAAGCTGCTCAGAGCCTGCCCACAGCACTTGAATATTTTCCAAAAAGCTGCTTTAATACATCGCTAGCGAGTGGGTGCATGACGCAACCAAGGAATGGCGCGGATTGCCTGTGAGGTGATCTTGTGCCGAGGTAGCGCACCCGCCCTGCAAGTCCCAGCGTGTTTTCGTGTCGGGACGCAAATCAAAATAGTGCGCCAAGGAGGGCTTGCACATGAATGCTACTCAACAACAAATTCAACAATTTAACCGTCTCATACTCGGTTGGTTGGCCACTGCGCACGATCGCGCCGTCACCGACCTAAGCGTCGATATAGAGCTGGTGTGGCAATTGCGACACCAGAGTAGTGAGAGTTTGGGCATTGAGAATCGCCGCCCACTGGCGATGATCGATAACGAGGTATTGCGGCAGATCGTGCAGCTAATGTGCGAGCGTTGCCGAGATGAAAGGCAGATTGATGAATCGCTTCGTCTGGGTGCCCGTCATGCCATGCTGGAAGCCTTTACGGGCATGTCCCGCGAGCAATTCCGGGAGCGGTTGAAAGCGCTTGGTATGCTACCAAAGCCGCGCGGGCGCATCGAGTTGCTTAGCGAAAAAGAGGAGGTGGATGTGCAGCGTTGCTGGCATAAATTGCGGGGCTATCAGCGCCGGGAACTAGGTAAGCTGTGCGCCGTCTCAGCCTGTACAGGTCTGACCTTGGATCGTATCTGGGCATCTTTTGGAGGCCAGTTGCCAGACGGCTGAGCGGTGAAACAAATGGCTACGACAACGGCCTTATTTGATACTCGACTCTAAGTGCACACAGTGACACACTATCTCTGACACCTTGCTCGAGGTAATCGAGAATCCGCCAAGGATGGCAGTGTGGGGGTGCAATTTGGCTCAGGGAAGGTCGCCATGCATGGATGCGAGTACAGATTCATTATTGGCTGGGCGCTGGTCTGCATCTGCCTGAGCGGGGCACTCTGTGTCAGTGTGCCGCTAAGCCGTGCTGGGGGAGCGCCAGCTGACAATACTAACGATGGCTTTGATAGCCTGGATAGCCTGGATAGTCTGGTCGGCGCAGGGGCATCGCAACCCATAACAGGAACAGATAGGCTGAACACGAGTGCCGGGGCGCTCAGGGGTGCGCCCTATCTGCGAGAAGATCGTTACACCTTGGTGCGCGGTGCGGTGCGCCCCGACCAGCGCCAACCCTTGAATGCCGCTGTGCACATCGCCTTTGGCGACAATATACGCACCATTGGTCAAGCGGTGGTTGAATTGTTGTCGCGTTCTGGTTACCGGCTCGCCCACTCCGACCAAGCCAACTGTTTACTAGTGCGGGAATTACTGTTCCGGCAACCGCTACCTGCTCCATTGCGGGATTTGGGGCCATTGCCGTTGTTGGATGGCTTGGGTGCCTTGGTTGGTATTGCTTGGGGGGTGCATGTCAACGAGTTGGGGCGCAGCTTGCAATTGCGTGTCCACCCAGAGTACCGCGACGAGCGGTGGATTGAGCGATTTCTTGAGGAGCAGAGTGCGGTGGCGGTCACCAGCGGCCAGCACTGGTTTGTACCCTTTGCCCTCGCCGAGTTCCGCACTCTCAGCGATGTTGCTCGCCGCGTCATTCAGCAGGCCACCGATGCGGCACACACTCAGGAGGCGCAATTGATGGTGCGCGGCCACTCGCACAGCTACGCGAGCTGGGCGACGCAGGAGCAGGCGCACAGGCGGGTGCAAACCGTGGCGGCGGCGCTGGAGGTGGGCGGAGTGCAGCGCAGCCAGATAGTGGTAGAGACAAGTGTCTCCAATCACCAAGACCCGTCGACTGTGTTGCGCCACGGTGTAGACATCGAGCTACGTGATCCACAAGTTGTCGACCGGGTGGCGGCCTGTCATCAACTCCCAGCTGCGGTACTCAGAGCGGATGAGGTCGCGCTGAGTCCGGGTGATTTCACTGTGCGCAGAGGTTCGCTAAAAACTAATGTCGAGCGCTTGTTGGAGCGGTTTTCCCTGCGTGTGGGTCAGTGGCGACTCACCGATGGAGACTATGAATACGATTGGGATATTCCCTACGAATATCAAGTCTCTGCTCCCGATGCCGAACAGGCTCTGAGAGCCTTGCTGGAGAGCTACGATATCCAACCGACGCTAAATTCACGTGATCGCACGGTAGATTTTGCGCCACGCTACACGCCGCGTCGTGCTGGGGTGGCGGAATAGCTGTCATGGCAGGAAAACGCGGAGCTTGGTTACTTGTGCTATCGCTCTGCGGATGTCATGCGCCAGCCGCTATCGATTTGCCGCTCAGCGTTGAAAGGGCACTGTCTGAGGCTCAGCAACAGCCTTTTGTGGCGCGGCGTGAGCGCGCCACGCAGGCGCAGCCAGTGCGCCGCCACCGCCATGCCACTTGGCTCGACCAGCGCGTACAAATGCATTACGCCGAGCTGCCAGCAACTCAGGCGATTCGTGCGCTGTTGGCGAGCCGACCGAGCTATTTTTCCGCTGACATCAATAGTGACCCAATGGTGACTGCGCCGCCAGGGAATTCCTTGCACATTCGCGAACACCTAGAGGCCATCGCCACTCAGACCAATTGGGCATACGAGATCAATGACCGAGGTCATGTGTTTTGGACAAGTCTGCCCACCCAAATATTTCAGCTGGCCGTGCCAGAGCAATCGCGCTCCTCACAACTGGGAGCACAGCCCACTGGCGATTCGTCAGCTGATGGTGCTACTGCGGGATTGCAATTGCAACATCATGTGGAACCCTACGCCGAGCTACAAAAGAGTTTGGACGGACTATTAGGTGATCACCACTACGCTATGTTGCCGTCGGTCAATAGTGTGTTGGTCACGGCTCCGCCAGATGTGTTGAGCCAAGTAGAGCGGCTGATCAAACGTTTCAATCGCGTTGCCCAGCAACGGGTACTCGTGGCGCTGGAACTCTACTTGGTTGATCTAACAGATTCGGGTCAGAACAGCGTCGATTGGTCATTGCTCTACCAACGGACTGAGCGCTACCGTCTCGGCATCTCGGCGGCGGGCAGTGGCTCTCTTGATGCGAGTGCGCCCTTCCAATTGTCGTTGGGAGATCTGTCCGGTGGGCGTTTTTCTGGCTCTGACTTAATCCTGAAGGCATTGTCAGAGCAGGGAGCCACCAGCTTGGTATCGCGTCCCCGCATCATCTGCCTCAATAACCAAGTCAGCGAGTTGCGATTAAATCGCGTCTCTCCCTATGTGGAAAGTGTGCTACTGACCGAGCAGACGCGGGGCGACACCACCCAAGTGACCCCTGAGGTGAAAACAGCTGAGGTCGTCGGGGGAACCACGCTGTATCTATTGCCCACTGTGGTGGGTGATCAGATCAACTTGTTGGTCTCGGTGAACTATACCCAGGTGAATCGGTTCTTGGCGCAGACCCTAGGTGCGGCTGGTAGCAGTGTCAGTCTACGTCTGCCCGAGTACGACGACACCCAATTTACTTTGCCCATTGTGCTCGGCAGCGGAGAAACCGTCGTGTTGGCTGGCAATCCTCGCACCCTGTCCAGCCGTCGTTCGCTACGCAACCCCTTATTGCCGATACAGCGCGATGCCAGTCACAGTAGGCGTCAGCTGGAGACAGTGCTGTTAGTCACAGCACATCTACTCGACCCGATGCCCGAGCTGCGCTGATGCATCACCGCTCTTATCAATTCCGCGAACTCGTCGCCGGACGTGCAGTAGATGTAGTCATCGGTGCCCCCTCGGAGACGATGCATGGGTTGGAGCGCCTGAGCCACGGGCGCCAGATTCGTGACTGCGCTCGTCAACACACAGCCAGTCACTGTTTGATCAAAGGTGAGGTGGCTTATTTTGCCGACAGCGCCGGGTTGTGTTTGGCCGCGCAAATAGAGCGTGTGGGCAGTTTGTTTTACGAATTTGGTCAGCGTTACCTGCTGTGTGTGCCCTTCGAGCAGCTGGTGTACCTGTGTCATTGGGATGAAGGTTTGGTTCGCGATGAGCGAGCAGTGACTTTGGAGCTGGCGCGTACGGCGCTGACGGAGAGCGACGTGCCTGTGGTGATTGTGCCAGTCGGGCAGTTGGCTCAGTCGTTGGAGGGTGTTGAGGTGGTGGGCAACATTGATCCTTCGGCACTGTCGTTGCGCGGTGGCGTAGCGCGGGGCTATCGTTACCGTCCAGTATTGAACTGCCTGTTAGCGCACGGGATGCCGGTCACTGCCCACGCTTGGTTTGCGGCATTTGCTATCGCTGTTGCATTGGCAGTGGGCTATACGGTGCCGTGGTGGTTGAGCCGTTTTGACGAGAGTGCACAGAGAGCCGCACAAGCCATCGCCGCTCCAGCACCTCCAGCGCCGTTGCTAGCTGCGGCCAGCGCTATTCACAGTGTCAATCAACTCGGCAGTCGCATCGCGCCTTGGGCGTTGGCTCTCGGTGTGCGAGAACTGCGCATTACCGGTGACGAGGTGTTGGTGTCGGGCAAGCGATCGCACACTGCCTACCGCCGCCGCCATGCCGCTACACTCGGCTTTGAGGAGCGCTCGCGTGAGGGCGATTCATTCCGTTGGAGGGCTCGTCTGGCTCCGCGTTCTTATGAGCGTAGCCAGCCTCTGACCGTCGCTGAACTATCAGTACTGATGGAGCGCTTAGCGCAATACACAGATTTGCGC
>JABABF010000021.1 GCA_014238345.1 Gammaproteobacteria bacterium | reverse complement strand
GTGCCGCCCGGGGCATCGGGCGCGCCACAGCGTTGCGATTGGCTAGCGAGGGAGCCAGCGTCTTCCTCTGTGATCTCGATCAGGCCGGAATTGATGAAACCAAGAGCCTAGTACATGAGGCTGGCGGCACAGCTGAAGGCGGCAGCTTTGATATCAGTGCGAAAGACGAATGTGCGCGCAGTGTCCAAGCATGTCTCGACCGCTTTCAACAGCTTGATGTGCTATGCAATATGGCGGGTATCCTGCTCTTCGAACACAGCCATGAAAGTGTGCTGGAGCGCTGGCAAAAGGTTCTGGATGTCAACTTGACCGGCACTTTTCTGATGATCCGCCATGCCCTGCCCAAGTTGCTCGAAGGCAACGGCGGAGCCATTGTTAACACGGCTTCATCGGCCAGCTTGGCGGCTCTGCCTTACGGTGCAGCCTACAGCGCCAGCAAAGGCGGTGTGCTGGCGCTGACGCGCAGCATCGCTCTCGAATATGTCAAAACTCGCCAGCTGCGTTGCAACTGCGTGTGTCCGGCTGGTGTCAATACGCAGATGACCATGGGCACCCAACCCGCTGACGGTATGGATATGACACTGATGGGGGGCAATTCCACTGGCTATCTATATACCGATAAAGGCATTCCGATCTTCGGCGAACCCGAGGAGGTGGCTACGGTGGTCGCCATGCTGGCATCTGATGATGCCTCCTATATCAATGGCGAGTTCGTGCGCGTCGACGGCGGTGCACTGGCCTAGCCCAGCACCGAGCCAAACTTAATCCTCGGCCATTACCACCGATGCCGTGGCCAGGGATGGCATGCTGGCACTGGCTATATCAAACCGACAACCTATCGGCAAGAATCGTAGCCAACTGAGTGCGGCTATCACGCCAGTGTTGCGTTGCCCGCCTATCAACGCCCACTGTCCCACGGATTCCGCGGAGCATCGTAGAGCCGCAACTGGAGCTGCCGGTGCCGCCCATCACGCAACACTGTCAGCTTCACTTGATCGCCAACTTGGTATTGCTCTATTTCACCCTGTAATTCATAGAAGCTGTCAACTTTGACATCCGCCACTTTCAAGATGATATCACCCAGAGTAGGCAACCCATCACCATGTGCCTGCAGACCGACAATGCCCGCCTTGGCCGCTGGCGAATTGGGAAGCACACGCGATACCACCACGCCGCGCTCCACGCCCAGCCAACGCCGCCAAGCATCATTGAGCAGTTCCACCCCAATACGCGGTCGGCTGACGGAGCCGCGCTGGATCAGCTGGGAAATGACCTTGCGCACTGTGTTGACCGGAATGGCGAAACCGATGCCGAGATTGCCACCGGTAGTGGTATAGATAATCGTATTGACACCGACCAGTGCGCCACTGGAATTGAGCAACGGCCCGCCCGAGTTACCTGGATTGATGGCGGCATCGGTCTGGATGAAATTGCGCATGCGGCGGCCACGTCGTCCCGATAGCTCTCGCCCCAGTGCGCTAACCACACCCACACTGAGCGAGTGACCCAAACCGAAGGGGTGGCCGATGGCGATCACTTTGCGCCCGACCTGCAACTCATTGGAATCGCCGAGCGGCAACGCCCGCAACAAGCGCGGTTTGTCGCTCTCAATGCGTAGCACAGCCAAATCATAGTCCGGCGCGGAGCCCACCACTTGTGCCGGATAAGTCTCGCCATCCTCCAGCGTCACATGCAACTCATCTGCTCCGGCGACCACATGGTGATTGGTGACTATATGGCCATCCCGATCCCAGATGAAACCACTGCCGGAACCACTGTCGCGCTCATAGACCCCTGAAAATAACAGGGAGCGCCGAAACTCTCTGCTGGTGATGGTCACCACACTCAGGCTGGCATCTTGGAACACCTCAATGGTGTTGCGCTCGTACGGTGTCAGGCGGTCAGCGGCATGACTCCACTCAGGTAGCAGACACAGCAACCATAGCGACAAGAGCAGCTGGAGTGGATGCGCTGCAGACACGATGTGACAGCAATAGCAGCTCGACGGCACACGGTTTAGATCAGGCGACTTGCTCCGGCTCCAGCACAAACAAGCCGATGTGACGCTCTGCTAGAGCCGCACGCTCTCGGTACTCGGCGAATGCTGGATAAACGCGATCTAAATGGAACCACAGCCCCTCCTCTTCATCGGCGGTAGCCAAACGCACCAACATGGGTCGGTTGTGGGCACCGATTTGAAAATTTGCCGTATGGCTCTCACGCAAATTGAAGTACCAGGACGGATGGGTCGACATGCCACCCAGTGATGCAGCGAGAAGCACGCGCCTGCCCTCTTCGGCAAACACCACTGGCACTGTGCGCAGTTTGCCACTGTGCCTCCCAGTCACACCCAGCAGACCGACGGGTCCCCCTAGAAAGGTGTTCCACAGCCGCCCGCCGGTGATCCGGTAGACCCCTGTCTGCAGGCGGCAGAGAGCGCGGATGATCCATTTGCCGAAGCGCTCTTGGTCAGAACTCATCGCTTTGATTGTCTGTGCTGTCATGAATATTAGAACCCCAATTGTTGTATTGCCCCATCCTGTTTGCGGCAAAGTCGGTGAGTGCCTCTACAGGCCACAGTCACCAAATATAAGCCGACTGCTATTATAATAGGCTCGGCAGGCGCTGGGGGGATTGGGCTGTGCCGAGGCGCAATGCACAAACCAGTAGCGGCACTTTAAAATAGGAAGACATACTAATGGCATTCAACGGCAAGGTGGCAGTGGTCACTGGCGGCGCAAGTGGGATGGGGCGTATCTCGGCACTGCGTCTGGCGCGCGGCGGGGCACAAGTGGCGATCTTAGATCGCAACCCAGAGGCACTGGAGAAAACCGCCGCCGAGGCACCGCAATTGCATCCCTATTGCTGTGATATCTGCGATGCCAAGGCCGTCGACCAGACCATGGCACAGGTCGTCAAAGATTTGGGTGCAGTGGATCGACTGACCCACGCCGCTGGCATCATGCCCACCGAATTGCTGGCCAAGATGACCGTGGCGGATATCCTACACATCATGGCAGTCAACTACAACGGCACCGTTCACATGGTAAAAGCCGTGCTGGACGATATGCTACAGCGCCGTAGCGGAGACATCATCATGTTCGGCTCAATCGCAGGTCATGTGCTGAACCCGCACATGGGAGCCTATTCGGCGAGCAAGGCCGCTGTCAACATCTTCGGCGAACAGTTAATCCGTGAGAACAAGGGCTCCGGCCTGCGCATTTTGCTGGTACAACCACCGGCGGTGGACACCCCACTGATCGACCAAGCTGTGCAGAGTTCCGACCCAATATTGTTGCGTGTCGGGCGCGATTCGGGGCGCTATGCAACACCAGATGCCATCGTCGATGCCATTGAAGAGGCGCTGGAAAAAGGCCGATGGATTCTCAAACCGGGACTTGAGGCCAAATGGCTGGACTGGGCACGGCGCTTGGCTCCCAATCTACTGTGGTCACTGATTGAGAGTGCGGCCAAGAAAGCCGAGCAAGAGGAATACCTCAAGCAGACTATGGCTAATAGGCAACGTAGCAACAACAGCTCAGAGCAACCGCCTGCTGTAGACAAAGACGACACGGCCAGCTGATTCCGGAGCGCACACCGTAGCCAAAGGAGCTACCTCTCACAACTGCCAGCCGATCCGATATACCACCGTTGCACCCTACTTGATAAGACGGCTGACAACAGCAATGTGAGACCGGACCCGTATACGGCTGGGTCGGTAGTAGGATCACTCAGCGCCGCCTGAGCCACGAC
>JABABF010000020.1 GCA_014238345.1 Gammaproteobacteria bacterium | reverse complement strand
GTTGGTGTGTTGTGCTTTGATCAATTTGCTGATGTCAAAGGCCAGTTGTTAAAGGCGGCTTAGCTGAACATGTGGGAGTAGTGTGCCCAGCGGCTACCTCAGCGGCTGATAAGAGATGTTTAGAGCCAATTCAAGACTCCTTACTGAGCGCAACGAGCGCAACAGGTCATTTTTGGCCAAATCCGAATCTCGCTGGGCGTGATGAAATGTGCAGACCTTCCCAAATATATCAGTTGCCCCCCTTTAGCTGATTTTCATCATAGATCAAGGGGAGATAGGCATCCTGCTGAGGGGAACATGTTGTGGACATGTCATGTGCAGAATAGCGCTGTGGGTTATGGTGTATTACACGACATGATATATATGACTGCCCATTATAATAGCCATATGATCTATTTTCCGCCCGGCGTAAAAGCAATTGGGATCACTCAGCTATTGAAGCGAATTTATGGGTGCCGACGTAGGTAAAGCGACAGATATTAGCAACCAGCGCTTGCCGCTGGGGATCTGTGTGCTGACAGTGTCGGACTCTCGCGCTGAGGCCGAGGACAGTTCGGGGCAGTATCTGGTTGAGCAGCTGCACGCTCAGGGACACCAGTTGCGTGAGAAGTGCATTGTGCCGGACGATATCTACCGTATCCGTGCGGTGGTGTCGGCCTGGATTGTCGCCCCTGAGATCGATGCGGTGCTAGTCAATGGGGGCACGGGTTTTTCGGGGCGCGACTCGACACCCGAGGCGGTGCGGGTGCTGTTTGACAAGGAGATTCTCGGCTTCGGGGAGCTGTTCCGCCAGCTGTCCTTAGCGGACATTGGCTCGTCGACAATCCAGTCTCGAGCCACTGCGGGACTCGCTAATCGCACCGTGATTTTTTGCTTGCCGGGCTCTACGGGTGCCTGTCGCCTCGCCTGGGAGCAAATTTTGGCCGAGCAGCTGGACAGCCGTCACCGCCCCTGCAACTTCGCTGGCGTGTTGCGTGGCGCTGGACACTGACAGCCCAGCTGTGGTAGCAAAGAACCCGCTCTCGCCACCGGCACCACTGCCTGTTGAGCAGGCGTTGCAGCAGATGCTGGCTGCGCTGAGGCCGTTGCACAAAGCCATTGAGGAGCTGACGCTGGCGCGGGCCTCGGGTCGGGTGTTGGCCGCCGCCCAGCAGGCGCTGGTTGCCTCGCCACCTGCTGACAACAGCGCCATGGATGGCTATGCGGCTCGTGCGCTGGATTGGGCTCATCGCAAGCCCTTGCCGGTGAGTCAGTATCTGCCAGCAGGCGCTGAGGCTCAGCCACTGGATTCCGGCACGGCGGTGCGTATTTTCACTGGAGCGCCGTTGCCCAAGGGAGCCGATGCGGTGTTGGCGCAGGAGCTGGCAGAGCTGAGCGGCGCCGAAGTGATGGTGGCCGCAGCGGCTGAGACACCTCCTGTTGGTTGCCATGTGCGCCGCCGTGGTGAGGATTTTGCGCAGGGTGCGCGGCTATTGCCCGCTGGTCGTCGGCTATTTCCCCAAGATATCGGTCTGTTGGCGGCGGCTGGAATCGCCAGTGTGCCGGTCTATGCCCCTCTGCGGGTTGCCGTGCTGTCTACGGGCGATGAGTTGCTAGAGCCCGGTGCGCCACCCACCTCAGCGCTCCGGCGACCCTACAATTCCAACCGCCCCACGTTGATCGCTTTACTGGGTGAGTTGGGTATGGAGGCACTGGACGGCGGCATCGCCCCCGACGACCGTGCCCAGCTGAGCGAGTGCCTTGATACGCTAGCCGAGCAAGCTGATTGCATCATCAGCACGGGCGGGGTCTCGGTAGGCGATCGCGACATGTTGCGCAGGGTGGTGACCGAGCGCGGTGAAACCCAGTTGTGGCAGGTGGCGATCAAGCCGGGCAAGCCCTTGCTGTTCGGCTCGGTGGGCGAAGTGCCTCTGTTTGCTCTACCGGGCAATCCAGCGGCGGTGTTCATCTGTTTTCGTGTGTTGGTGCGCTCTTGTCTGTTGCGGTTACAGGGGGCAGAGCCAGAAACCGCTCCAGTGTTGCGCGCCCGTGCCGTCTTCAGCGCTCCCGCCAACCAGCGCGAAGAGTATTTGCGCGCCTCACTGCGCCGAGCTAATGATGGTGAGATGGGCATCCATCCGCTGGGGCAACAGAGCTCTGGCGCTCTGCGACCGCTGGCCGATGCCGACTGTCTTGCCCGCATCCCAGCTGGCATTGCCATCAATGCCGGTGATTGGCTGGAGGTGTTGCCGTTACGAGGCGGCTGAGTCTAGTGGTAGCGGATGGCTGTGAGTGATGGTGAAAGCGTGCGCTTTGCTTCACAAACTGTTGATTTGCGGTTGTCTGAGGGATGGTTGAATCGTTAGTTTGGCCTTCAGTACATCAGTAACAGGTCATAGAGGCAACGCCGCCGGTGGTAGCTCAGCTGCTACGGAAATACTGCGAGGGTGCTGCTCGTAGAGCTGGCTGTCGTGACAACACGAGCAACAACAGTAGTCCCAATACAGTCAACAAACTAGTGGCTCCGCCGCCGCCACCACCACCGCTGGATGGGGTCGGTGTCAGCGGGGCGGGGGCGGCACTCACCGCGATGCCACCTGGGTCGATCACTGTGCCGTTGACCTCGCCATCGGCATCGTTGCTGCTGCCGTCCATCAGGGTCAGGCGCACACAGTGATGACCCACCGTCAAGCCTGGCTGGTAGGCGCTGTCGTCATCAGGGCTGGGGCAAGCTCCATCAGCTGCCAAGGCCGCCGAATGCAGTGCGCCCGCCGCCGTGTCAAAGGGCTGCCAGCGACCGGCACTGTATTTGAGATAGACCGCCCCCGCAGGAATCGGTAACTGCTGGGGCAATACCACCATCGCCTCGCCGCCCACACCACTTTCTTCGCGCTCCACGCCTCGCAACTCAAAGTCGTAGACCCCGCTGATATCGTGCAGAGTGTAGCCAGCCGTGCCGACACTGCTGAGCAATTCGTCATCGCTGGGAAGCGCCGCCGCTGGTTGACCAGCACGGCGCTGATAGGCGCGCTCGCTGTACTCACCCAAACCAATACTGAGCCCCGACTCGGCCATCAGCACATGCGGGGTGCTCCCCGACACAGTCCCCTGCAACAAGTGATGTAAATGGTGCCGCTGTTGGGCATCACCGATGCCATTTCCATCGCTGTCGTGATGATGCGTGGCCGTGGAGCCTTCGGCCACGACATGGAAGCGGCGGCGTACTGTAGTCACGCCACCGCGCCCATCGTCAAGGCGCACTTGGTTGAGGTAGCGCTGACCGAGCTCAAGCGCTTGGGGATTGAAGCTGAAAGTGGCCAGCCAAATGTTGTTGCTCACGGTGCCAGTGGAAATGGCGCTGAACAAGATGCTGCGGCTCGGCAGGGGGCCGAACAACCACCATTGGCCGCTGATTGCATCGCCATTGGGGTCACGCGCCTGAACCCTCAGTTCCACCGGCGTGGCACTTTGCTCCACAACCCGCATTGGCGTTGTCGCATCGGCTGGCTGGCGCAACTGCAAGCCGACGACACCGTCACGCGGCAAGTGCAACAGCGTGGGAGGCAAGTTAGTCTCCGCTGGATGGATTGTGACTCGCAGACTATCGGCGTGACCGACCACCGCATTGCGTACACCAGTAGTGGTGAAAGAGAAGGTCAAACGCACGGGATTGCCGTCTGAACTAGCGTAGTTGGCTGGCAGCTGGAGAAGTATCTCGCCACGCCGCCCCGAGCTGATGCTGATAACACGCGAGCTGGGCAACACCGTGTGAGATGTGGCTCCAGATGGGGCATTGGACGAAGCGCTGAACACAAACGGCAATTCCACCGGGTACTGGGGTGCATCGCCGTGGAGCAATACCGGCAATTGGAATGCTTGCGGCTGTGTGGTGGCCACGACCCGCAGGTGCCGTGCTAAATTGGCGGGCGGAGGGGGAGGCTTGGTGGCACTGGGTGTTGGTAGCGCAGTACCATCGCTCCCATCGACTGGCGGCGCTGTGTCGGTATCCGTGCCGAGCGTGCCCACGAGATCATCTTCACCCGTGTCGGCTTGCTGTCCCGTTGCGAGCAGCGCTACATTAACGCGCAACGCCAACGACTGACAGTTGTGCTGTGGCGCACTTGCTACGGTGGTGTCTGGGTCAAGGCAGACTTGTAGTTGGTAATTGCCGCGGGGCAATGATGGCAGAGCGCAATCCTGTTGCCAGCTGCGCGTCACACCAGCTGCCAGCGGTGCCACCGTGGCGGCACCGATGCCGCAGTCCAACACACGCCAGCCTCTAAAGGCATCGGCCAAATAATAACTGAGCGTGGCGGTTGTCGCCGCCACAGCCGCTGGATTAGCCACACTGAGCTGCACACTCAGCGCGGGTTCTGACAACAGTGTCGGCCCGCTCAGGCTGAGTTGCAACGCCGAGGCCGCCGCTGGCGATCGTGTCAGGCTCAGGAAGGAAGAGCAATTGCGTAGCCGCCGCGATTTGGCTGTGCCCGTGGCGGTGCAAGCCCAGAGCCGGTAAATCGCATCGCTGGCAGTGCCCGCTGGCAAGGTGCAATCCAAGTGCCCGAGCAGACTCTGCCCAGCACCCACTGAGGGCACTGGGGCCGCGCCGCAGTCCAGTGCCACATTGCGCCGCACCCAGCGATAAGCCTCAATGCTGGGCTGATCGCTATGGCGGCTACGAAAGCGCCCAAATCTCTTATGGCGTGGCCCGCTATGCCGTTGCAGTTGCCAAAAAATGCCGCTCAAATAGTACTGAATATTTGTGGTCAGCGCTGCGGCCGAACCCGTATTGGTCAACACAACGGATAGCGGCAAGCTCTGTGCCGCACTATCTGCTACCCAGCTCAGTGTTGCTGTAGATGACTGTGCTTGGGTTGCCGCCAGCAACTGCCACCCAACCGTTGTAGCGCTGCCCTCTGTGCGCCAGGCGAGGTCGAGACTCAGCTGTGCTGTCGCCGAGCTGGCGCCAGTGTGACCGGTGCCGACCGGTGGTGTGATGGTGGTAGTGCCCGTGGATGGGGTCGTGGTGGTGGCGGTCGTTGATGCCGCTACGACTTGTAATGGCAGAGCCGTCGCACAGTTATCCGCTCGCTGTTGCTCCCACGGCACCGCTTGCAGGCAGACCCACACGCCATAGCTGCCAACGAGTAGCCCCGCTGGCAAGAGGCAATCGCGGCGGGCGATACTGCGGCTACCAGCGACCTGCAACTCCAGCTCGGCAACACCACAATCGAGCCGCCAACGCCGCCGCAACTGGGCGGCAGTTAATAACGCAGTGTGCTCGCTCTGGCTGGCAACATTGCCGTGCCTACCATGCCGACGGCGGTGCCGCTGCTTCCCACCAGTGGGTGCGATGTAATAACGCAGCTCGGTGGCCGATGCCGGTGCCGCGCCCGTGTTTTCCGCAACTAACCAGAGTGACAAAGTGGCGGTGCTACTCTGCGTCACCACCGGCGTTGAGGTGGCTACGGCGAGGGTGGTGGCCGTTGATGCTGGCAGCCAACCAGAGCCTGCCGTCGGTGCATTGACAGCCGCCCAGTAAGCTGCAATTTGCAGATTGGGGCGCGGTCCATCAAGTACGCTGAGCAATAGCTGAACAGAGCAGTTAGTAGAGTGCCGTCGCCAGCCGCGCCGCCCGCTGTGGCTCGTCGACCGCGCACAGGCCCACACGCGGTAGTCTCCGGCGAGTAGCCGCGGCGAGAGTGTGCAATCGCTACGGATACCGAGCCGGACACCGCCAGCCAGCGCTGGTACAGTGCCCACCGCGCAGTGTAGGCGCTGACGGCGGGTAGCGCGACGATGGTCAGCTGTCGTCGAGTTTGACTTGGCGGGCGCTATATAGAAAGAGAGTTTGGCAATCGGGAGGGCGGCCGTGCCGGAGTTGGTGGCCACCAGCCACAGCGGCACTATCACCGAGTCCACCGAATCACCAGTGGTAACAGCCCATGTTGAGGTACTGCTAAGCGTGAGGGTAGACATCGCTGTCCAATCAATCGGAGCAGTGGCATCAAGCGACCAGCCCAGCCCCAGCTGCGGAGCCAAGGGCGCAGCAACCGATGCGGCTGAGGCGATGGTGACATTCAGCAATGCCACCAATACCACCGCGATCAGTGAGCGGGCTATCAGGTGTTGCGGTGGGGGGCTGTGGGGCGGCGCGCGCCACTGGGTAGCGGCAACGCTAGCCAGCGACAATCTACGCCGCTGATAAATTGGGGATATGGCTGACATACGATTCTCCTAAAATTGCAAAGTCATCCCCCCCTTCACAATTTGGCATGCGCTGACATTATAGCTGAAATTTCTGAAGAGTAAGGGTACACGGTCGCGCTGGTTGACAAATAGCCTAGCTGGTGATCGAAGGTGGATGCGCCAGCCTCATTGAGTGTGCCGATACGGCGCTCCCAGGATGTCTAATGCAGCTGGACAGTCGCCGCTATCTGGTCACTGTGTCCCGCCATACTGACATCACCCATCGTCGGCAACGCGCTCTCCAGCTCTCTAAGGGCGCTTCGTGCCGCCACTGCCCAGACTGCAAAAATACGCTGGGCGATATTAGTGTTATTCCCCCAAGAGATCACTGATCTGGGTGACTATCGCCGCCTCGCTCTCCAATAAGTTTGCATAACCTGCCACTACGATATTTGAGGTCTCACCGCTCGCCAGACTGTCTCGCTGACTCTTCGTCAACCTGATCCCCCTGAGTAATAGGGTCGCATCAATAATATCCACCACATTGTCGCCGGTCAGATCCAACACTGGCGGATCCGTGTTGAGCAAAGCATCTATCTGGCTGACAATATCCGCTTCGCCAGC
>JABABF010000019.1 GCA_014238345.1 Gammaproteobacteria bacterium | reverse complement strand
GGTGCTGGATTATCGCGGCGAGGAAGCCATCGTGGGCAAACCCTGTGGCACCGATATCGCCACAGGCCAGATCACTTTGCCATTGATATTAGCTCTACGCCGAGTTCCTAGCGACTGCGCCGAAACATTGCTCAATGGGCTACTACAACCATGCGTCCCGGCAGCATTGCGGAGCGAGGCCATTGTTCTGGTGCGCGAGACCGGTGCCATTGAGGAGGCACTAGAGCGCGCCCGCCAATACCAATCTCAGGCCTTGGCTGCACTGGAGGATGCGCCTGAGGGAGAAGCCAAGCAGTGCTTGCATGCCTTGGTGTCGCAATCTGTCGGGCGCGATTGCTGACGATGGACTCCGTAGCGGCACAAGCGAGTTGGGCGGCTCTGCAACAGCACCGCGAAGCGTTGCGGTTAGTGGATTTCACTCAGCTGCCCACCGCACAGCGCGGGGCACCAGCACGGTTGTGGTCAGTGGCCGGACTGGGAGTTGATCTATCCCACCAGCTGACAACAGCGCAGACTTGGCCGCTACTTGAACAATTGGCACAGGCCACGGGTGTTGAGGCGGCACTGACGGCGCTGTTTGCTGGCGAAGTGGTGAACCCCAGCGAACAGGCTCCCGCGCTACACTGGCTGGCGCGCGCCGAGGGTGCGCCGACGGCAGCACTGTCCGCCGAATACCGCGTTGCACAGGAACTGCGCGAAGCTGTCCAAGCATTGACTCAGCGAGTACACAGCGGTGAGTGGCAGGGCTACAGTGGCGAGGCAATTAGCGATGTGGTACAACTTGGTATTGGGGGCTCACGCCTCGGCTCAGAAGTGCTAGTCCAAGCGCTGGCTCCCACCGAGCCACTGTGCCGTTGCCACTTCCTATCTAGCCTTGATGACACCGTGTGGCAATCCCTATGTAGAGAGCTGGCGCCAGCGCGCACCCTGTTCATCATCGTGTCGCGCTCTTTCAATGCTGAGGAAACGCTACGCAATACCGAATTGGCACGCGAGTGGCTGTGCGCTACTGGTTGCCCTGAGCCACAGCTCAGTCGCCATTTTGTGGCGATCACCGCAGCGCCTGAACGAGTTGCAAAAACATACGCTACAGCCGTGCTTGTGATGCCCCCAGACGTGGGCGGACGCTATTCACTGTGGTCGGCACCCTCTCTGTCACTGGCGCTCAGTGCAGGATCAAAAACCGTCTCCCAGCTGTTGGATGGAGCGCGGGCAATGGACGAACATGTGCGCACGACTCCCCCAGCGGCCTCACTGCCCATTCTGCTCGGTTTGCTGGATGCCTGGTATGCCAGTTGCTGGGATATAGCGGCTCGGGTGATCGTCCCCTATGTCCATGCGTTGCGCGGCCTGCCTGCACACCTTCAGCAGTTGATGCTAGAGAGTAATGGCAAGTCGGTGGCCGCCGATGGCACTGTGTTGACACGGAGTAGTAGCCCCGGCGTGTGGGGCGGCCTGGGCACCGAGAGCCAGCACTCTTTCCACCAATTTTTGCATCAGGGCACCGCATCAGTGACAGTGGATTTGCTCCTGGTTGGCGACAGTGCTGCCTCTGCAGAGTCCCAATGTCGCCTGTGGTCCAACGCACTGGCGCAGCTGCTGATGTTGCGTTGTGGGCAAGAGCGAACAACAGCAGAGATGCAGCTCAGAGAAGATGGCAACAGTGCCGCTGAGAGTGCCCGTCTGGCACCTCACCTCGTCGCCTCTGGCGCACGAGCTGCCACGCCCATCGTACTAGAGCGCATGGATGCACACTGCCTTGGGGCGCTACTGGCACTGTATGAGCATCGGGTATATGCCGCCGCCACCGCCTGGCATATCAATCCATTTGATCAATGGGGAGTGGTGCAGGGCAAGCGGCTGGGCAACCAGCTACAGGCTGTGCTACGCGGCGATGCACCACTCGGCGAGAAGGCGTTACAGGCACTGGTTGACTACTTCGCCACGCTACAGGGCGGCAGCTCGGGAGCGGCTTAAAGCGCATCAATCTAATGCGTCAAGCAAGGCCAATAGTTCTGCTGTTTTTGCGTGCATGAGCTCTGGGTCGCCGCGACTCTCTACATTGAGTCGCACCATGGGCTCGGTGTTGGAAGCACGCAAGTTAAAGCGCCACTGTGCAAAGGCCATGCTGAGCCCGTCAGTAGTATCGATCTCGGGTGCTTGGGCGGCATAGTGACTATGCACTCGTTGCAACGCTCCCTTGGCATCGGCTAGTTGCCGGTTGATTTCGCCACTGACTGGGAAGCGAGCTATTCTCTGCGCCACCAAGGCGGACAGCGGCTGTCCACTGCGGCTCAGCAGCTCCGCCACCAATAACCAAGGCAACATGCCGCTGTCGCAATAGGCAAAGTCGCGAAAGTAGTGATGGGCACTCATCTCGCCACCGTAAATCGCGTCCTCAGTGCGCATCACCTCCTTGATGAAGGCGTGCCCGGCGCGCGACTGCACAGCACGGCCACCGTGCGCGGCTACGATTTCTTGAGTATTCCACAGCAATCTAGGGTCGTACACCACCACCGACCCAGGTCGCTCAGCACGCCGCAGAAAAGCCTCTGCCAGTACCCCGACCAAGTAATAACCTTCGATGAACGTGCCGCGCTCATCGAAGAAAAAACAGCGATCAAAATCGGCATCCCAAGCGAGTCCAAAATCGGCTCCGCTGTCGCACACCAGCTGGGCAGTTTCGCTGCGCAACTCGGGCACCATCGGGTTGGGAACCCCGTTCGGAAAGCGACCGTCGGGTTCGTGGTGCAAACGGATGAACTCAAACGGCAGTGACGGAGCGAGGCGGTCGATGATCGCTCCGGCACCGCCATTGCCCGCATTGACCACAATTTTGTAAGGGCGCAAGCTATTGATGTCAACCGCATTGAGCAGTCGGTTCAAATAGCTCTGTCGATGATCCAGCGATGCTGTGTTGCCCAGAGCGGGGGCAACCTCTGGAATGCGCCCCTCGGCGAGACGGGCACGCAACTCGCCGAGTCCCGTGTCAGCACTAATTGGGCGTGATTGGGCGGCGACAATTTTCATGCCGTTGTCCTCGGGAGGATTATGACTCGCCGTGATCATCACGCCGCCATCTAGTCCCAAATCAGCCACCGCCCAGTACACCTCCTCGGTGCCACACAACCCCAACAGCGATACATCGCAACCCGCCTCGCTGAGCCCATCGCTTAGCGCCTTACAGAGGGGGGGGCTACTGAGGCGCACATCGTGTCCGACAACCATTCGGCGTGCGCCGAGAAAATCGACGAGACAACGTCCTAGGCGATGTGCCAATTCAGCATCTAATTGATCGGGAACACGACCCCGCACATCGTAGGCTTTGAAACAATCTAAAGAGGACAATGGCTGTGCGCTATAGGCCTTGGCCGTGGAAGTGATTTACGGCGGCGACAAAGCCCGCCACCCCGCCACAATCAAAGCGCCGCCCCTGCAGACACCAAGCGATCAGACGCCCCTGTCGAGCTTGTTCACACAATGCGTCGGTCAGCTGGATTTCTCCGCTGTGGCCGAGTTCCGTACGCTCAAGAATCTCAAAAATATCGGGTGTCAACAGGTAGCGGCCAATGATCCCGTAGTTGCTTGGAGCTGTGCCTGGAGCTGGCTTCTCGACCAAATTGCTCACCTGTAGCAGATTGGGAAAACCCGCGATTGGCAAGGCATCGATCACCCCGAAACGGGACAGCTCATCAGTGGGCAGTTCCTCCACGGCAATCACACTGTACTTGGCATCAAATTGCTTAAAGACAGCTACCATCTGTTGCATAGCATTGTCCTGACCCGGAGGTGCTATGCACAAGTCATCGGCCAATATCACCCCAAAGGGCTGGTCGCCGATCAACGGTCGGCCTGTCAGCACAGCATCGCCGAGGCCGCGCCGCACATACTGGCGAATGAAACTAAAGGAGCAACAGGTGAGAATCTGTTGTAAACCACTCAGCAACTCGCTACGGGCAGTGTTGTCGAGCTGCTGGGTCAGCTCAGCCGAAGCAATATCAAAATAGTCAGTGATGGCTTCTTTGCCACGACTGGTGACAATACCGATATCGACCAGCCCGGCCTCCATCGCCTCCTCAACACCGTAGTGCGCCAACGGCTTATTGACAATGGGCAACATCTCCTTGGGCACAGTCTTGGTCGCAGGCAAAAAACGGGTACCAAAACCGGCCATCGGAAACAGGCATTTTTGGGGTAGTCTCGTGTTCATCCAGCGATCTCCGCCGCAAGATCCCGCCCGTAGCTGTCGTCAAGACGCACGATATCATCCTCCCCTAAATAATCGCCGATCTGCACTTCGATTAACTCGATTGGTACATCGCCATCATTGGCAAGGCGGTGACGGCTCCCTACCGGAATATAGGTGGATTCCCCCACACTGAGGCCGCTGGTCTGCTGATCTACAGTCACCGTGGCGACCCCTGCCGTGACCACCCAGTACTCGGCTCGATGGTGATGATACTGTAACGACAGGCGTTGGCCGGGGTCGACATGGATGCGCTTGACTTGGTGGCCAGCACCGCAGCTCAGCGACTCAAAGAAGCCCCAAGGGCGGCGCACTCGCTGATGTGAGGTCACTTCTGAGCGACCCGCCCGATCGAGCTCGTCCACCAAAGCCTTGACCTCTTGGCTGCGTTGACGCGAGGTGATCAATACGGCATCAGCGGTCTCCACCGCAATCACATCTTCAATCCCAACAGCGGCCAGCAGACGCGACTCGCTACGCAGATAGCAGTTGTGTACCTTATGGCTACACACATCGCCGATCTCAACATTGCCGTTATCGCCATGTGTTTCTTGATTCCACAACACATCCCAAGAGCCGATGTCGCTCCAGCCACAGGACAGAGCGACCACCGCTGCACGCTCAGTGTGCTCCATCACGGCATAATCTATGGAATCGCTTGGACATGCTTCATAGGCGGCGGTGCCCAGTCGTATGACCGCGCCATCAATGGCGGCATCGCGCCACGACTTGTGACAAGCGGTGGCAATCTCTGGGGCATAGCGCTCAAGCTCCTCCAAATAAGTTGCGGCGGGGAATAAAAACATGCCACTATTCCACGAGTAGGCACCGCTCTTGTAGTACTCAGCGGCGAGTGACTCGGAGGGCTTCTCAATGAAACGATCCACCGTGTACGCCTGCTGATGACCGTCCAAGGCACGCCCGCGAAGTATGTAACCATAGCCTGTCTCAGGGCGCTCGGGCACAATACCAAAAGTACACAACCGTTGCTCGGCAGCGAGCTCAGTAGCGCTACCCACCGCATTGCGCAAAGCCGCGATATCGCGCACTAAGTGATCTGCTGGCAACACCAGCAACAGCGCATCAGCACACTGCTCAAGGGCGGCGAGGGCACCGATGGCTACGACTGGTGCCGTGTTGCGCCCGACTGGCTCAAGCAATAGTCGCGCATCGCCCCCCAAGCTGGAGAGTGCCTCCATGAGGGGCAAACTCAAACGACGGTGACCGGCGATCAGAGTGTTGCCGTAGGGTGGTAACGCACCACCCTCCATTGACAGTGCCCGATCCAATGCCAACTGCAATAGCGATTGATCCCCCACCAAGGCCTGTAATTGCTTGGGTTGCTGTTGCCGAGAAAGCGGCCATAATCGCGTACCGTTACCGCCAGCAAGGATAAGGGGGAACAGCATAAATATTGAAATTATGGACAACGAGTCAAGCGCTGACCACGGCAAAGTAGACAGCCGCTACTTTAACATAGATTACCGTGGCCAGCACGCTACATGCTATGATAAAAGTCCAATTTTTGACATTAACAAAATGGCAACTGGAAATATGACACAAGCGCAGCCTCCACATCATCCACCATGGTGGCAATTGGCTGGTAACAGCGATCAAGTGGCACCGCCCAGCTCATTCTCATGGGACGAGCTAATTAAGTGTTCTCAAGGGAAGCTGTTTAGCTCGCGGGGGCCGGTGTTGCCCGCCCCCCCGATGCTCGCGTTCGACAACATTACGCATATAGCTAAAACCGACGACGGCCCAAGTTCACGAGGAGAGGTGACTGCCGAGTGGGTGGTGCGACCCGATGAATGGTTTTTCGGTTGCCACTTCCTCCAAGACCCCGTCATGCCGGGTTGCCTCGGTCTGGATGCCCTATGGCAGTTGACTGGCTTCTACATGGGTTGGCTGGGACATCTAGGATGTGGGCGGGCACTGGGCGCTGGCAAAGTGCAATTCACCGGTCAAGTGTTGCCGAGTTCCAAGCTGGTGCGCTACTCTCTTGAAATCAAACGTGTCATTACACGGCCGGATACAACGCTGTGCCTTGCCAACGGTACCGTGTCAGTAGGTGATGCGTTGGTGTACCGCGCACAAGACCTGCGCGTAGGTCTATTCACCAATATGAAAATGTTTGATCCAGACCACCATGAGTGATACTAGGCGAGTCGTCATCACTGGGCGGGGCATTGTCTCGTGCATTGGGATAGGTTGTCAGAGTGTGTTGCAATCGTTGCGCGAAGGACGATCAGGGCTGAGCTTCGTTGAAGCCTACCGCGAGATCGGCATGAAAAGCCAAGTGGCGGGTTGCATTGAGGTAGATCCTAAACCGCATATTGACCGCCAGAGCCTGCGCTTCATGAACGATGCGGCGGTCTACGCCAGCCTGTCGTTGCAACAAGCCATCGCCGATGCTGGGCTTGCGCCGGAGCAGGTATCCCATCCACGCACTGGAGTGATCGCTGGCTCGGGCGGTAATTCGACCAAGGACATTCAGGAGAGCGCCGACCTCGCACGGGCGGGCAAATTGCGTGCCGTGGGAGCCTATAGAGTGCCGCGCACAATGTCTAGCTCAGTGTCGGCCTGTCTCGCCGAGGCTTTCCGCATCCGCGGTGTAAACTACAGTATCGCCTCCGCCTGTGCCACTAGTACGCACTGTATCGGCAATGCAGCACAGCTAATCGCCGGCGGCCAACAAGATGTGATCTTCGCCGGTGGCGGCGAGGGCGAACACTGGACTTTGAGCTGCTTGTTTGACAGCATGCACGCGCTGTCGACTTCTTGGAATGACGAGCCCACACGAGCCTCCCGTGCTTACGACAAGGACCGCGATGGCTTCGTCATTGCTGCGGGCGGAGGCATGCTCGTCTTGGAGGCACTGGAGCATGCCGAGCGACGCGGCGCCCCGCAGATATATGCCGAGCTGGCTGGCTACGGTGCCACTGCCGATGGCGGCGGCATGGTGCTGGCGGACACCCCAGACGGTGCCGTCGCCTGCATGCGCCAAGCCCTAGACGGCATGGATGGCGAGGGTCTGCCTGAGGGAGCCCAAGTCGACTATATCAATACCCACGGCACCAGTACACCACAGGGTGATTTGAAAGAATTGCGAGCCCTGCGCGAAGTGTTCGGCTCACAGATGCCCCCTTTCAGCTCCACCAAGTCGCTAACTGGCCACTCTCTAGGAGCCACTGGGGTTCAAGAAGCAATCTATTGCCTATTGATGATGGATGAGCATTTCATTGCCGCCTCGGCCAATGTTGATCAACTCGATCCAGCCATCACCAAAGAGTTTGGCCAATTGCCGCTGGTAATCGAGCGGCGCGACCAAGTGCAACTAAATAATGTGCTGAGTTCCAGCTTCGGCTTTGGCGGCACCAATGCGGCCTTGCTGTTTCAACGCTACGAGGGCGCGAGCTGATAACAGCCGTCCTCGGGCTCCACCAAGACTCCTGCGATGGCGGCACTGCTAGCACTGCTACTGGGCATTGCCCACATAGCATCGGCCAATGCCCAAACCGTTGGCGACACCGCCCCCATAGTAGCGAATGAGGCACCGAGCCGCGAGCGGCTAGACATCAAAACTGGCCAGTGCTCAGAGCCAAAACGGCAGCGCTATAAAGTGGAAGTGGTGGCGGACGATGCCACGCGGCGCCGTGGCTTGCAACACCGTAGCCATTTGCCCGCCGATACCGGCATGCTGTTTTTGTGGCCAGACAGCGCCAGACGCGTCCTGTGGATGAAGGACACATTGATTCCGCTTGACATGCTGTTCTTGGCTGCTGATGGGCGCATCTTGGCCATTGAAGCATCGCGCGAACCGCACTCTGAGCGCCTGGTCTCGCCACAAGTAGCGGCACTAGCGGTGCTGGAACTGCCCGGCGGCACGGCGAAGCGGCATGGCATCTGCGCCAGCGATCAGGTGCTCTCCAAGCGCTTCACCACTGAAGCCAAACCGAGCAGACCCATCTTATTGCCATCACCCTTCTGATAATTCGCGCTGACCAAAATCGGCGGCCACCAAAATATAGGAAGGGTGCAATTACGCTAATATGGTGGCTGGAAAAACGCATCTCTCAGAGTAGCAAGTGTGATGGAACAACTCGAAATCGTACTGAACACCTTGGTCGCCATGGTGTGGAATTGGCCCGTGGTGATTCTGTGTCTGGGGGCAGGTTGCTTTCTGACCGTCTTCACAGGCTTTATCCAATTTCGTGGCTTCCGTCTCGCACTGGACATCTTGCGTGGAAAATACGACACCGAGGAGGACGCCGGTAACATCAGCCATGCTCAGGCGCTATTCGGCGCTGTCTCCGCTACTGTCGGCCTTGGCAATATCGCTGGGGTTGCCATCGCCATCGCCGTCGGCGGGCCGGGGGCGCTGGTATGGATGTGGGTGATCGGCTTACTCGGCATGGCGACCAAATTCGCCGAATGTAGCCTTGGCACCTACTACCGAGAGCAGGATGCTGGCGGCACTTGGCGTGGCGGGCCGATCTATTACATCACGCGGGGGATCCCAGAATATTTTCCCGGACTGGGCAGCACCTTGGCGCGCCCGATGGCCGCCGCATTTGCCTTCCTGTGCATTTGTGCCGCCTTTGGGGGCGGCAATATGTTCCAAGCCAACCAAGTTGCCCAATTGATGGAGACCTACTTCCAAGTGTCTCCCATGGTGACCGGCATCGTGATGTCTGTACTCATCGGCACAGTGATCATCGGCGGTATTCGCCGCATCGGCCAAGTGGTCGGCTTGTTAGTGCCTTTCATGTGCGGAATTTATGTACTCACTGCACTGGGCATCTGCCTGTGGCATATTGCCGACATG
>JABABF010000018.1 GCA_014238345.1 Gammaproteobacteria bacterium | reverse complement strand
GGGCATCGCGGATCGCTGGCCACATATTGCGCCCGTCTAGCGGCCACTGATTGCCGAGCGGCACCCCAGCGGCGGCGCTCAATGTCGGCATCACATCCATCACTGTCATCATCGACTCCCACTGTGCACCAGCCGCCAGCTTGCCCGGCCAGCGCATGATGGCCATAACGCGAATACCCCCCTCATAAGTACTGCCCTTGCCACCGCGCAACGGGTAGTTCTCACCACCACTGGTACCCCACACCACCTCGCCGCCGTTGTCGCTCAGAAACAACACGATGGTGTCATCAGCAATGCCCTCTTCATCTAGTGTGTTCAGCACTTTGGCGATGGATTGATCCATGGCATCAACCACTGCGGCGTACATCGGTCGACGACTCGGGGCGCGCGACAGCACACCCAAGCGATGGATGCGATCGGCGGAACTGCGCGAGGGCTTGCGATCGACCTTCATATCTCGGTATTTTTCGACTAAATCATCGGGAGCCTCTAAGGGGGAGTGCGGCGCGATGAAGGGCATGTAGAGAAAAAACGGTTTCTTTTTATTGCGCTGGCGAATCCAGCGCCGCGCCTCAGATCCCATCAGGAATGTCTCATAGCCCTTGTCATCAATGGTGATTCCATTACGCTGGAAATCCACCCCACCTTGATTGGCAAAAGGCGGAAAATAGCCCACCTCGGTATGCAAGTGCCCGTAAAAGTGGTCAAAGCCGCGCTCATTGGGATGGAAGGTGCGCTGTGCGTGCCCCAAATGCCATTTGCCAACAATGGCCGTCTGATAGCCCGCTGCACTAAAGCTCTGGGGCATGAAATGCTCGCCGGGGTGGATGCCGTGATTGTGCCAAGGCATGATGACACCATAGGCGACCCCAAGGCGTACCGGGTCGCGGCCAGTCATCAGCGCTGCACGGGTCGGCGAGCAGATGGGCGTGGTGTAAAAGCGCCGCAAATCTGTGCCTTCCTTGGCCAGACGGTCCAGTGCTGGGGTATCAATATCACTGCCGCGGTAGCTGGCATCGGCCCAGCCCAGATCATCGGCCAAAAAAATGACGACATTAGGACGCGTTGCCGCCGCCGACAACGACATCGGTACCACCAGCAATAACGACAGCAGAGCGAGGCGTAGCATGGGTCAGGCTGTGATCACTGGGAGTAAGCGACACAGCTTACATTAAAGGAAAGTCTGATAATACACTCCGCCAACTCTCTAGCCGTCAAAGATTGAAGGTTTCACCTTGAATCGTTGTCCTTTCAATACACGCTTGATCCGTCATCTGACCCGGGAGGCCAATAAATCAGGCGTTTTCTTTTAAGGATGAATGGGCAACCATCGCCAATGCACCCTGCGCCAGCAACGGCAGCTGTGTCATAATCGCCTGCTGGCTAACAGACAACCGTTACAACCACCTGAACTAACACTTCACCATCAAGCCAATGGACAACCGACAACAGCGCATTGAGGCGGCTCTACGGGAGTCGCTGACACCAGCACACTTAGAGGTGATCAACGAGAGCGACGGCCACCGCGGCCCGCCCGGACGCGAGAGCCACTTCCGGGTGGTGGCAGTGAGTGATGCCTTTAGCGACAGCGCTCCAGTAGCGCGCCACCGCCGCATCTACCAACTACTGGCCGACGAACTCAGTAGCGGACTGCACGCGCTGTCCCTGCACCTACACAGCCCGGCAGAATGGGCCGCACAGGATGGCAACACTAGACAATCCCCGCCCTGCCAAGGGGGCTGAGCCCACGCCATAACAAGCGCTGTGCAACATGGCGGCAAGGCTATCCACCAGACCTAGATCACGACGCTGAGTATTATCATCAGCAACTAGTTAGAGCGCGGCGAGTTGGCCGAGACCGCTGGAGCCGTAGCGACGATCACCGCACCCTGTGGTAAGATTGTCAAGCTCAAAATTGGCGCGGGGTAGAGCAGTCTGGTAGCTCGTCAGGCTCATAACCTGAAGGTCGGAGGTTCAAATCCTCCCCCCGCAACCATCGGGGGAGAGCCATATGATGCGTCCTCGCAAGCCCTCCCCGTCCTTACCGCCGCACCTCTTCAAATAACGATAGCAAGCGCATGTCCGCCACGCGCATCTTGGCCACCTTGGGTACAGCCTGCTCCGATCAGGCGGCAGTACAGCGTCTGGCCGAGGCTGGCGCGACGGCGTTCCGCCTGAACTTTAGCCATACCAGCCACGATCTCTACGCCCGCCGCGTCACGGCTGTGCGCGCCGTGGAGCAAAAGCTGGAGCGCCCTCTGGGCATCCTCATCGACTTGCAAGGTCCAAAGCTGCGCATCGGGGAGATGGCCGATGGCACCGCTCTCAGCGCCGGGGATAACTTCCGTTTTGATATGGATTCTGCCATCGGCGATGCCCAGCGCTGTTGCCTGCCCCACCCCGAGATCTACGCAGCACTCAAGGCTGGGCAGCAATTACTAGTGGACGATGGCACCCGTCGCTTCGAAGTGTTGCAAGCCACCGCTGAAGTGCTGGACACCAAGGTGCTTGTCGGCGGCACACTGAGCAGTCAAAAAGGAGTCAATGTGCCAGCAGTGACACTGCCGATCACCCCGCTGAGCGACAAGGACGAGGCCGATTTAATCTTCGCCTTGGCACAGGGCTCAGTGGATTGGGTGGCGCTGTCCTTTGTGCAAAGCGCCGATGACTTACAGGGGCGAATACGGGAGTTGATCGATGATCGCGCCGCGTTGATGGCCAAGATAGAGCGCCCGGCGGCCTTGGCAACACTGCCAGCGATCATCGCCGCCGCCGATGGGCTGATGGTGGCACGAGGCGACCTCGGAGTCGAACTGCCACAGCAGCAAGTGCCAATGGTGCAACGGGAGATCATTGATTGTTGCCGCGCAGCTGGCAAGCCCGTGGTGGTTGCCACCCAGATGCTGGAATCGATGATCGAACAGCCCGTGCCGACACGAGCGGAGACCTCTGATGTGGCATCTGCAGTTTTTGAACAAGCCGATGCCGTCATGCTCTCCGCCGAGACCGCCATCGGCAAACACCCAGAGGAGGCGGTGGCCGTGATGCGCCGCATCGCCGATGCCACCGAGGCACACCCGCTAAGCCGCCAAGCGCGGGTGCGCCACTCAACAGTGTCCGACGACCCGAATTACCATGCCGTGGCGCGCAACGCCGTCGCACTAGCAGAAAATATTGATGCCGATATGCTGGTGGTATTCAGCCTATCCGGTGCCACCGCACTACAGGTGGCACGCGAGCGCCCAACACTACCAGTGATCATCATGACCCCCAAACCAGAAGTGCGGCGGCGCATGACGCTAGTATGGGGAGCCCACACCATGCTCGCCGAAGCGCACAACAGCTACGACACGGCCTTTGAGCAGATCCATCAGCAGCTACTCACAGATGGCAAGGCAACGGTGGGGCAGACCGCTGTCATCGTCACCGGGCCACTGTTCAAGCAAGTCGCCCACAAAGACATCACCATCCGCGTGTTACATCTCTGAACCGCTCTGCTGGTAGCCGCCGAAAGGCGTATTGCCAGAGTCGAAAGCATCGCCGTTGATTCGGCATCGCCATTGACACCAGCATCTTGGCACATGATGTTCTGAATGTATTTTACGGGTGCTTACGTGGTGCCTTCTTCCCTCTGATTTTCCGATAGATAGCCATTTCAATATCGGCAATTCGCCATTCTGTCCTTTCTTTACAAGGGTATGGCACATTCTGTTCCTTTAGCATCTTAAGGATCTGCTCGCAATCATCAACAAACGCCTTATATCCATCTCCCTCTTCGTCTCTAGGATAACCGAGCTTCTCGCTGATAATGCTGTCGAGCACAACATACTTTTCTGGGTCGAGAAACCTTAAATGTTTTGAGCCAAATGAAACCGCGAGGTGCTTGATCTTCACAACGCACTCCAGTGCCTCACGGACATCGTTCTTACCACATGCCTCCCGAAAATCGTTGGCGATGTTCTGGGGTGTATTGTGTTTAATAACCAGCGCTCCGACACCAACG
>JABABF010000017.1 GCA_014238345.1 Gammaproteobacteria bacterium | reverse complement strand
GAGCCAGATAGCGATGGTGCGCAAGATGCTGAGCCCGATAGAGCCAGCTGAGTAGCGGTGTTGTTCCATGTTAATATTAAGGTGAGTTCGTTGCTTATTATTAGGTCTTTTCTGCATGGCTGACCCCATCGCTGTGGTGCCAGTGGTAGGCGCTCCGGCACCGAGATTCGAATTGCCAAACCAGCACGGTGAGAACATCTCGCTGGCTGATTTTCAAGGCGCTAAGCATGTGGTGCTGTATTTTTATCCACGCGCCCTGACACCGGGTTGCACAGTGCAGGCCTGTGCTCTGCGTGATAGCCGAGAGGCTCTGGTGGGGGCACAGACAGTTGTTCTCGGTGTCAGCCCCGATCCACTCGCTCGCCTGTTGCGTTTTGTCGAGAAACATTCGCTGGATTTTGATCTACTCAGCGATGTAGAGCACCGTGTTGCTAAAGCCTATGGCACTTGGAAACCAAAGAAGTTTATGGGGCGCGAGTTCATCGGTCAGCACCGTAGCACTTTCATCATCGATCGCGAGGGGATCCTGCGTCATATGATGCCTAAGGTGCGTACGCGTCATCACCACGATGAGGTGCTGAGCTGGATATCCGAAAACCTATAGGATGTTCCCATGCCATCGACTGAAGTAGGAGTATTCAATGCCCAGTAGACGTGATTCAATCCGCATGACTGAAGCGGAAATGTGGGACTATATCGCCGAGCGGAAGAATGCCCACCTCGCCACGATTAACCGCGATGGCTCTCCGCATTTGACCACGCTGTGGTTTGCGCTGGTCGATGGTGACATCGTGTTGGAAACCTTTAGAAAATCGCAGAAAGTGAAAAATTTAGAGCGCGATGCGCGGCTCAGCTTGATGTTTGAGAGCGGCACTGAGTACCAGCAATTGCGCGGAGTAGTCATCCACGCCCGTGCTGAGCTACACAACGAGGTGGCGACGGTGCACCGCCTGCATAAGGAGGTGTTGCGGCGCAACAGCCCAGAGATCGGTGAGGAATTGATTGAGCAGGCTTCGGCGGGCATGGCTCCGAAGAAGACCGCCATCGTTGTGCGCCCAGAGAAAATCATCAGCTGGGACCACAGCAAGCTGGATGTATCCTACTGAGCGCATCCTGCCGAGAGGCTACGCTTAGCTCACGCTAGAAATATTGTTTCATCACACTAAATTAGGGGAATTTTTCAATGACAATGCCAAGTAATATCAAAGCAATAGACCTGATGTTTAGTATACCGGGTGAGGATAATAGCGGTTGGTATGATTTCATCAAACCGCTGTTGCTTGATCAGGAAAGTCGAGACATGTTCAAAATGCCTGCACAGTATATGTTCAAGGATATCCCCAAGACTGGCAAGCACGAGGACTATGTACACTACGCTGTGGGGGAGATGGATAAATACGGCATTGAGCGAGCCATGCTCGGGCTCAGTGCGGAGCCAGCCACCACTTTCGAGGCCATAGAGCGCTATCCGGATCGCTTTTTTCTCTCTACCGAAGCCAATCCCAGCGGAGCTATGGATGAGGTGCGACGCATCGAAAAACTCCACCGAGAACACAATTTAAAAGCGGTGACAGCCTTTCCCTCGGGGCTACTCCCCCAAGTGCCGATTAACGACAAGAAATGGTATCCACTCTACGCCAAGCTGGTGGAGCTCGATATTCCGTTTTGTCCGTGCATGGGTGTGCCGGGGCCCCGTTTGCCGATGGCAGCACAACATGTGGAACTATTGGATGAGGTCTGCTGGTTTTTCCCGGAGCTGAAGATTGTCACCCGCCATGGTTGTGAGCCATGGACAGCACTGGCGGTTAAATTGATGATCAAATACCCAAATCTGTATTACTCGACCAGTGCCTTTGCGCCCAAGCATTATCCTCAGGACATTATCAATTACGCTAATACCCGAGGTGCGGATAAGATCATGTACGCTGGCTATTTCCCGATGGGACTATCGCTGGAGCGCATTTTCCGCGAGCTGCGTGATGTGCCATTTCGCGATACGGTGTGGCCAAAGTTCTTGCGTGAGAATGCCCTGCGGGTCTTCCAACTAGACGCTTAGGCAGCCTAAGTATCCCGCGGTGGTCGCAGTGGTCAGCAGTGTGCGCTCAGTGCTCGTTGAGTGTTGCGTGGGGCTGGCATGAAACTGGGTCTGGGAATTCCTTGGGATGAGGCGAGGCCGCGTCTGCCCATGGAGCGCATCCAGTTAGCTGAGCAGCTGGGCTTTGATTCAGTGTGGACCGCCGAGGCTTATGGCAGTGATGCCTTCACACCGCTCAGCTTTATCGCCGCCCAAACCCAGCGCTTGCGTTTGGGCACCTCAGTTGCCCAAGTAGCGGCGCGACCTCCAACGACTGCGGCGATGACAGCCGCCACGCTGGATGCCTTGTCCGGAGAGGGGCGCGTCATACTTGGCTTGGGATTATCCGGCCCGCAGGTGGTCGAGGGTTGGTACGGGCAGCCTTGGGGGCAGCCCGGCAAGCGCTTGGCTGACTATGTACAGATTGTGCGCAAGGCATGGCGGCGAGCGGAGCCGTTGCACCACGATGGCGAGGAACTGCAGCTGCCGTATCAGGGAGCGGGTGCCAGTGGCTTGGGCAAGCCGTTGCGCAGTATTTTGCACGCCAATGCAGATCTTCCGATCTGGCTTGGCACCGGTGCGCCCCGCCATGTACAGCTAACTGCTGAGCTGGCCGATGGCTGGTTGCCATTTGGCTTTGTCCCGGGGATGATGGAGCACTACCGCCCCGCACTAGAGCGGGGTTTTGCCGCTCGCCACGGGCGTCCAGAGAACTTCGAGATACAAGCCTCCTGTCATGTATTTTGCACTGAGGATGTGCGCGCCGCTCTGGAGCAACAGAAAGTTGTCTATGCCCTCTATGTCGGTGGGATGGGGCACCGGCAGCTCAATTTTCACCAGCAGCTGATGATGCGGCGCGGCTATGCCGCGGAGGCCGAACGGGTGCAGGAGTTGTTTTTGGGCGGTCATCGCGAGGAGGCCGCGGCGGCGGTGCCGGATGAATATGTGGATGATGCGGCGCTGATCGGCTCGCCCGAGCGTCTGCGCGAACGCCTGCTACGATGGCGTGATTCTGGGGCTACGGGACTCATCTTGCACGGCGCGGATGAGCGTGCATTGCGGCTGTTGGCTGAGGTGGTGTGCTGATGGTGGGTGTGAGTACTGGCGGCTATCGCCATCTGTTACTCGATACCCCAGCTGAATATGTGCAGCGCATCACCCTCAACCGACCCGAGAAGCGCAATGCGCTGAATAATGCCATGCGTGGTGAGTTGTTTGCCGCGCTACGAGCGCATGACCGCGACCCACAGGTGCGTGTGAGCATTGTGCGCGGTGCTGGTAAGTGCTTTTGTTCTGGCTATGATCTGACTTCGGAGTTGGGCGAGGAGCAGCCTTATTTCACGGCGGGGGGTGATGGCGATTGGTCGCGCCATGTCGCTGAGGGGTGGTTTGGCATCTGGGACTTGGCCAAGCCGGTGATTGCCGAGGTGCATGGCTATGCCCTAGCTGGTGGCAGTGAGTTGGCGGCGGCCTGCGATTTGCTCTATGTCGCCGAGGATGCACAAATTGGCTATCCGGTGGTGCGGGTGCTGAGCCCGCCTGATTGGCAGTTCCACCCCTGGCTCATGCAGCCCCGAGCGGCGATGGAGATGATGTTGAGCGGTGATGCCATTAGTGGCCTAGAGGCGGTACGCATTGGTTTTGCCAACCGTGCTTGGCCAGCGGCGCAGCTGTCTGAACGCGTTTTAGAGCGAGCCGTGCGGGTGGCGGGCATCGCCCCGGAACTCAATCAGTTGAACAAACGTGTGGTGATTAGAGCACTGGAAATGATGGGGGCGCGCACAGCGATGCGCGCTGGCTCTGAATTGATGGCATTGGCGACCCACTTGGCATCAACTCGCGAGTTGTTGGGCGACGCTCTGGGTAGTATCAAAGCCACACAATCGGACACGAGCAAAGAATAGGCGAAATACACCTTTAGCGCTCCGGGCAAGCTAGTATTATCAGGTTGCAAGTTGTACTCGAGATTAGCGCTCTAAAATCGGTGGATAGCTCCCCCTCCAGGGTTGCTGGAATAACGAGCTGTTTACTGAGTGCCTATGTAAGTGACCCGCCAACTACTCTTATCAGCAAATGAGATCATTTGCTCTCGTGAGTAGAGGCATGCAGCATGACTGTTAGAGGCTTGGGTGTAAATAGTATTGTTCATCGACTCAAAGAATATGGCAAAAAATAGGTGATGTGGTTCCACAAATTTCCTCAGATTTACTAGGGCATCAGACCCTGATGCATAAGAAAATCAAACTGGAGCTTTCCAATTT
>JABABF010000016.1 GCA_014238345.1 Gammaproteobacteria bacterium | reverse complement strand
CTGGGGGCAGACGGGCTGGTGCGGTCGGTAACCGCCGGGGCAAAGCCAAATCGCGGCCATATGGGGTGGCAGGCAGAGGAAGCCACTGCCAACCGTACCACGATAGAAACTGAAGATGGGGCGGCAACCGATACCACCGAGGTGGCGGGGCAGCAGCTCTGCTATGCGGGCATCGCGCTACTGTCGCCCGCCTTGCTAGCCGATGAGAGCGCCACTCGCTTTGCCCTGCGCGAGCCCTTGCGGCGCGCCGTCGAACGCGAGCTGGTAGACGGGCAATACTACCAAGGCATGTGGTGCGATGTAGGCACCCCACAACGGCTGGCATGGTTGCGCGAAGTGATCGGCAACTCGGGGTTGGCTTAGGGTGAGGGTGGATGCTCTGTATGTGTTTTTGTAGCGACATATCACAATTGGGCTCTACAACTAGAATCGTATTGATTATTAACTGATGCCGAAGTAATCTATGGGATAGCTGCTTTATTGACCGCTCGGAGCAGACAACAGATCAAGTGCGCATAAAAATCTGACGGGACAAGGTGAAACCTTGACTCTGAAAACCCCATGAAAAAACATAGGATGCAACAGCTATTGACATCCATCAGATCTTGGCTATAACGACTACTCATGCTGTGCCGTATCTATCAGCTGCGACACCTCCAGCCGTAACCGATCTTCGGCTATCTTGTGGTATTCTGGGGATATTTCTAAGCCTAAATAGTGGCGTCCATGTTGAACGGCCATCACACAGGTCGTGCCGCTACCACACATGGGGTCTAATACCAAGTCGCCTGGCTTGCTAAAACACTCGATGATATCTGCCGCCAATTTGTCGGGGAAGGTGGCGGGGTGCTCTGCCTTTAATCGATTGCCTTCGGTGTTGCTGGTGGCGTAACGCCACACGGTACCGCGGCATTTTTTGGAGTTGACGACCTTGGGAGTGATTTGCTTGAAGCCGCCACTAGTGAGACGATCTGTCCCACTGTAGACTTTCCCAGCGTGCTTGCTCGGCACCATCATCTTACTTTTGTCAAAATACTTGGGACGCTCACCTTTGAGAAAAATAAAAATATATTCGTGATCTACCCGAAAACGCTTGCTCCACCAAGCGCCTGGATTTCCGTCTCGGTGGTATATGCAACATTCAAATAACCGCCAAGCATGATTCTCGCACCAATCTACTGCCAATTTAAAGCTGGTAAGAGATTTGGCAAAGCGGCGGGTGCCGTCACCAATGACCACCGCGCAAATGCCGCCTTCCTTGGTAATTCTATAGAGATTGCGCCCCAGCGCAGAAAAATCAAAACACCATTCGCCATTGTAATCCCGCACTGCGTCATAGGGCGGAGAAAATAAACTAAGATCCACTGAGTCTGCTGGCAACGCCGCACTTAAATCCACGCAATCACCGAGTAATATTTTATTTTTATGATGCGTCATGGTCGCTCTCGTAGCCGCTGATCTATCTCCGCTAACTGTTTCTCAATGCGCTCCAGTTGGCCACGCAATATATCGGCTTGAGTGCTGTCAACCTGCTCCATCACTACGCCATTCTCCTGGAGCTGATCGGTTGCACGAGCCGCTTCTCCCTCTTCAAACACCTGGAGGATAATACCAATCATCATATTGAAAAATACAAAGGCGATGAGAAAAATAAAGCTCAGAAAATAAATCCAGCTGAGCGAGCTCAAAGGATGTGAATAGTGCATGGCTCCGCGCATGAGATGCGCCCAATTATCAAAGGTGGCAATTTGGAATAAGGTAAGCATGGCTGTACCGACATCGCGCCACGCTGCAGGATCTGAATTTCTGAAAAATAAGTTTCCTAAACAACCGTACATATAAAATATGATGAACATTAACAGCGCCAAATAAGACATGCGCGGAATGGCGAGCAACAGCGCCTCCACCAACACTCGTAATTGCGGAACAAACGAGATCAGACGCAAGACGCGGAATAACCGCAACAGACGTCCTAAAAATAATGACTCACTACCGTCTAACGGGATCAAGCTGCCACAAACAATCAGGGTGTCAAAGATATTCCATCTATCGCGAAAAAAGTCGCGCGAGCTCGGTGCCGCTAGAAAACGCAACCCGATTTCAAAGACAAAGTAGATGGTTATCCCATAGTCAAGGAGCCGCAATAACCCGCTGACCAGCTCGGGTAATTTGTAACTGCTCGCCCCGATGCTGAGCGCCGATATGACGATGACAGTAGCGGTAAACCACTGGAAAATAGGCCGCTCATGTACGCGCCGCAACCGCTCGCGCAGTGTGCTTCGAACCTGTGGGGCGGTTGACTCAAGCTCTGGCGCTCCCATGCCCTATCACCTGCCAGCGACTATGATCCACAGTATAAACTGCCGCCATCCTCTCAAAACCACCGCTCCTCCCGACCGAGCCGCCGCGCATGCCACAGCATCGCCACCCCGCGCACCACATACATCACGTACAACGCCAACCACAGACCAGCGTTGCCTAAGTCGCGCAACCAAATATAGGCGGGCAGGTAGGCCAGCAACAAGGTCAGCACCATGATGTTGCGCATCGCTCGGGTCTGACCCGCACCGATAAACACTCCATCTAGAGCAAAGCACCAGCAAGCCACCAAGGGTATCCATACCAGCCACTGGTAATAGAGCCGAGTCGCCTCAACCACCTCCGGAAGATTCGAAAACAGTCGCGGTAGCGGGTCAGCAAGTAATTGCAAGCTGAGGCTAAACAGCAGTGCAAAGCCAGCACACCACCACAGCCCGCTACGCACTACACGGTGCAGGTAGGCGCGATCCCCTGCTCCGACGCTCCAACCGACTAGCGCCTCCAATGCGTGCGCCGGGCTGTCCAGCACCAGCGAGGTCACCACTAACAACTGCAACAACACATTGTTGGCCGCTAAAATGGCCGTACCCTGCCCAGCACTGGCCACGAGAAACAACACAAAGCAAATTTGCAGACACAGAGTGCGTAGGAACAAATCGCCGTTGATGCGCAGTAGCTCGCGGTAGGCGGACAAATCGCCGAGGCCGACACGCCGCCAAGTGTTCCCCCACTGATGCCACGAGCCCCCCAAGACCAAACGCCGCCCTCCGTGGATGCGCCGCCACTCGCGCCACAGCAGTAGCACCGCAACTGCCAGCGCCGTGTAATCGGCGATCAAGGCCGCCAGCGCCGCGCCCTCCACACGCATCCCAAAACCAACGATGAACACCACATCCAAAACCAGGTTGACCAGATTGGCCACCACGACTAGCACCAGCGTCACCGAAGGGCGCTGACGACCGACAAACCAACCGGCCACAACGATGCAAAACAGCGAGGCTGGCGAGCCAGTAATACGGATGCCCGCGTAGAGCGCCGCCAGCTGCTCCACCGCTGGCTCGGCAGCAAGCGCCGCATTGACCGCCGCCATCAGCGGCGCTCGCAACACAATCAACAGCGCCCCCAGCAATCCGGCCAAGGCTACACTGCGCGCCAGCGCACGCCACGCTCCCCCCTCATCCTGTGCCCCTAGAGTCCGCGCCGCCAGCGCTGTCGTGCTCATGCGCAGGAAGCCAAAACCCCACAACAGCAAGTCCACCACCGTACTGCCAATGGCCACCGCCGCCATGTAATAGGCACTCTCCAAATGCCCCAGTAGTGCTGTGTCCACCAATCCCATCGCCACTGCCGACAAGTTGGCGAGCAACATCGGCCAAGTCAGACGCCAGATATCGGGTGCCACTCGGACACTGGGGTGGGCACCATCGGGGTGCTGGCGTACGGACATGCGCACCATATTAACTAAGCCCTCCCATCGCCTGTCTGACGCAACTGACCAGTACTGCTAAAATTAAGCCTCTCAACCGTGTTATATGAGGTGAAGGGCTGTAGCATGGCAACTGAATTCTTGAATACATGATGACAGGCATGTTGGCGCAACAGCACACCGCGCCCCCTCCCGTGCTATACGATGACTAAGATTGGCATGCGCACGATCGTAGCGGCGCTCAGCGCCCTCTCTATCCCCCTGCTACCCACAGCAACACTGGCCGCCGATGGGCTGGAACATGCCCAGCGCTGGCAGCTGAACATGCCATACGGTGTGACACCAACCAGCCATGTCGTCTACGACCTGCATATGCTCATCTTCTGGATCTGTGTAGTCGTCGCCGTCTTGGTCTACGGCGTGATGTTCTACTCCATGGCAGTGCACCGCAAATCGCGGGGTGCCAAGCCCGCTCAATTCTCTCACAACACCCGTCTAGAGGTGCTGTGGACCGCTCTTGCCAGCCTTGTGCTCGTAGCGATGGCGTGGCCAGCCACCGCCGTGATGATCAACATGTACGACGCATCGGATTCCCAAATCGATATCTTGGTCACTGGCTACCAGTGGAAGTGGAAGTACGAATACTTGGGAGAAGATGTCAGTTTCTTCAGCAACATAGCCACACCGGACGACGAGATCTACGGCGATGCACCCAAGGGTGAGCACTACCTGCTGAACGTCGATAAGCCATTGGTCATCCCGGTCGGCACCAAAGTGCGCTTTCTGATCACCGCCGCCGATGTATTGCACTCATGGTGGGTGCCAGATTTTGCCGTGAAGATGGATGCCATCCCCGGCTTCGTCAATGAAGCTTGGACGTGGGTCGAACGCGAAGGTGTCTACCGAGGGCAGTGCACGGAGCTGTGCGGGCGGCTGCATGGCTTCATGCCAATCGTCGTCAATGCCACCAGCCAAAACGCATACCGACGCTGGCTCGGCGAGCGCCATGCTGAGGCCGCAGCTGAGCGCGCCCTGCTGAACCAACGCATGGATCTCTCGCAACTGATGGAGCGCGGCAAGCAGGTGTATCAGACCAACTGCGCCTCCTGTCACTTGGCCACTGGCGCTGGCTTGCCGGGAGCCTTCCCCGCACTGCACAAAGACTCAGCGGCCACTGGCGCGCTAGCAGAACATCTGGGAATCGTCATCAATGGCACTCCCGGCACGGCGATGGCGGCCTTCGGCGCACAGCTAGGAGCCGCTGACCTAGCCGCTGTCATCACCTATGAGCGCAACGCCTGGGGCAACGACACTGGCGACTTGGTGCAACCCATAGATGTTGAGCGCTACCGACGTGGCGACGGTGTCCAGTAGGCCATTGCAGGCAAGCGACGCACAGGAATGCGGGAGATTAGTAACACCATGAGTGCAGACCACCACCACGGCCCAGCTAGCGGTATCACACGCTGGCTGTTCACCACCAACCACAAGGATATCGGGACGCTGTACCTGTTTTTCGCCATGATGATGGCCTTCCTCGGCGGAGCCATGGCGATGCTGATTCGCGCCGAGCTGTTCGAACCCGGCCTGCAACTGGTCGAGCCTAACTTCTTCAATCAGATGACAACCATGCACGGACTGATCATGGTCTTTGGCTTCGTCATGCCCGCCTTCGTCGGCTTCGCCAACTGGCAGCTGCCGATGATGATCGGCGCACCAGATATGGCCTTGCCCCGTCTCAATAACTGGAGTTTCTGGATCCTGCCCTTCGCCTTCAGCATCCTGGTAAGCACCTTGTTCATGGAGGGCGGCGGGCCAAACTTCGGCTGGACTTTCTACGCCCCACTATCGACCACCTACGCCCCACCCAGCGTCACCTATTTCATCTTTGCGGTGCACCTGCTCGGGATGTCATCAATTCTTGGGGCGATCAACATCATCGCCACCATCATGAACCTGCGCGCCCCCGGCATGGACTATATGAAGATGCCGATGTTCGTGTGGACTTGGTTCATCACCGCATTCCTGCTGTTGCTGGTCATGCCAGTGCTGGCCGGTGCTGTAACGATGATGCTGATGGATATCCATTTCGGCACTAGTTTCTTCCAGGCGGCCGGTGGCGGCGACCCGGTGCTGTTCCAACATGTGTTCTGGTTCTTCGGCCACCCCGAGGTATACATCATCATCCTGCCAGCCTTCGGCATCGTCTCACAGATAATCCCAACTTTCTCCCGCAAGCCGCTGTTCGGCTATACCTCAATGGTCTATGCCACTGCCGCTATCGCCATCATGTCTACTCTGGTGTGGGCGCACCATATGTTCACTGTCGGCATGCCACTGGTCGGCGAGTTGTTTTTCATGTACACAACCATGCTGATCGCCGTGCCCACCGGGGTAAAGATCTTCAACTGGATATCGACGATGTGGCGCGGGTCGATGACTTTTGAAGCACCGATGCTGTTTTCCATCGCCTTTGTGGTGCTATTCTCTATCGGCGGCTTCTCCGGCCTGATGATGGCCATCGCCCCCGCTGACTTCCAGTACCACGATACCTATTTCATCGTTGCCCACTTCCACTATGTGCTGGTGCCAGGTGCCGTGTTCGGGGTCTTCGCCGGAGTCTACTACTGGTTGCCAAAGTGGACGGGACGCATGTACGATGAACGCTTGGGGCAGCTGCATTTCTGGCTCACCTTTATCGGTGCCAACCTGACTTTCTTTCCACAACATTTTGTTGGCTTGGCAGGCATGCCCCGGCGCATTCCGGATTACGCCCTGCAATTCGCCGATTTCAACGCCATTTCATCGGTCGGGGCTTTCCTGTTCGGTACTTCACAGCTCGTCTTTGTCGTCATCTTGGTACGCGTCCTGAAAGACAAGGCCAGCGGGAGGCTCGAAGGTGCGGTCGGCGAGCGTGCTTGGGAGGGAGTTGAAGGCCTTGAGTGGACACTGCCCTCGCCGCCACCCTACCACAGCTTCACAACACCGCCCTCGATTCGCTGAGAGCGCCGAATTGCCGGATCTACAGAGCGCATGATGACAGACAAGACAGAGGGTGGAGTGCGGCGCACCGCGTGGCGGCTGGCGGCTGGCACTGTGCTGATGTTCGGCTTCGGCTTTGCGCTAGTGCCACTGTATGAAGTGTTCTGCGAGCTGACTGGACTCAACGGCAAAACCAATAATGACCCCGCCGCCTACAGCGCCCCAGCCAGCACGAGAGCGCCCACCGTGCGCGAGCACGAGACCGTGCGCGTGCAATTCCTCGCCATTAACAGCACCGAGATGCCCTGGCAGTTCCAAGCGCCAGAAACCTCTGAGCTGCACATCGCGCCCGGTGCCGCGCCAATAGATTTGACTTACTACGCTCACAATATGAGCGACCGCGACATGGTGGCACAGGCAGTGCCCAGCGTCTCTCCGGGTCGCGCCGCCCAGTATTTACGCAAGATCGAGTGTTTTTGCTTCCAGCGCCAAGCGCTGGCGGCTGGTGCAAGCACGCAGTTGCCGCTACGCTTTTATATCTCGCCAGAATTGCCTGATGACATCGGCACCATCACCTTGTCCTATACACTATTTGATGTCAGCGAACTGGCCGCATCAGACGCAACGGCCAGCGCAGAGCCTCCCAGCGCCCAAGGAAGTTAACCGTGGCAACACAACCCATGACCAGTGCAACGAGCCGCATTGAGAGACCGCCATTCCCCTCCTACTATGTGCCCGCCAACAGCTGGCGGCCAGTTGTTGCCTCACTGGCATTGTTCCTGATGATGCTCGGAGCGGCCACCCTGCTCAACCAGCTGCAGGCCGAGGAGCCAGCTAGCGCCAAATGGCTGTTGTTGCTCGGCTTCGGGCTATTGCTGTATGTGCTGTTCGGCTGGTTTGCCATCGCCATCCGAGAGAATTTGGCGGGCATGAACAGCGAGCGGCTCAAACTCTCCTATGTCTACGCCATGTGCTGGTTTATTGTTACCGAAGTGGTATTCTTTGCCGCTTTCTTCAGTGCGCTGCTCTACCTACGTACATGGGCTGTGCCATGGCTGGGCGGCGAGGGTGACAAAGGCGTGAGCAACATGCTCTGGCAGGGTTTTGAGGCCACTTGGCCGCTGATGGAGACCCCGCAGCAGGCGGTGGGAGGAGCCGAGTCACAGCTCATCGCCAACAACGGCGAGTTCCTAGGGCCACAGCGACACATGTCCTTCCCAGGCTGGAGCAATATGCTGCACTGGCTACCGCTGTGGAACACCGTCATACTACTGTCCTCAAGTTTCACCATACACATTGCACACTTGGGACTAAAGGCTGGCGATCGGCGCAAATTAACCGTGTGGCTAGGCATCACCGTGGCACTGGGAGTGGCCTTCCTTTGCTTACAGTATCTGGAATATTACGAGGCCTATGCCGAATATGGCCTGACCCTGAACTCGGGGGCGTATGGCACCACCTTCTTCATGCTGACCGGCTTTCACGGTTTCCATGTATTCCTGGGTGCCACGATGCTACTGATCATGTGGTTACGCGCCCATCTCGCCGGGCACTTCCAACCCGAAGATCACTTCGGCTTCGAGGCCGCCTCGTGGTACTGGCACTTCGTGGATGTGGTGTGGGTCTGCTTATTTTTGTTTGTTTATATATTGTGAGGGTGTATACGGTCAATGCCTATTCTATCGGTGCGATTATTTTAAACTGACCCGGTAATTAATTTACTGATGACGAACCCACGAGGAATGAGTCGGAAAATTTCGCGGGATAAGCACCAAATACTGGCTATGAATAATGCCGCTT
>JABABF010000015.1 GCA_014238345.1 Gammaproteobacteria bacterium | reverse complement strand
GCACTGAGCCACACTCTTTGAGTTCTAATAGGCTACGCAGCGTTGAAGTCATCACCTTGAAGCTGCTGAGCACCATACAAGGGCGCGCTGTATGCATGAAAACTGCCACAGTGAAAATAGCTGCGCTTGCGCTCTCCGCCTACCTCAAGACACAGCAAGCAAAATGAGCCGCCACGCCAAAGTCTGGTACAGAGTCAAAGCTCCAAAAACGCATCATAACCGTTGATAACAGCACAGCATCAATCCCGACATTGCGCGTGAGCGCCTACACAGAGACACATGCACTACCGATAACCGATAAGTCGTGCCATCGCAACAACCACCAGCTACGCAACCCGCGGCCGGATTGGAGCAAATGCTCCGGCAACCTCAAGTGCCTCTGGGTCATTGTACATCCGATAGCCCAAGCGTCTAAAATCCTCTTTATACACCTCATTGACAATCGCCAGCGACTCGCGGCTATAACGAGTCTCCTCCTGCAGATGGCTCATATGAGCAGTACTATGTTGCCTATGTGCAGGGGAAGATAAATCACAGCCGATGGCGCGCCCCAACAGCGCAAGCTCACTGGCATCCTCCAGGTGCAAGATACGCAGCTCTACGCGCGGAAAGCTTCGGGGCAACAACAGTGAATAGAACCTTTTACGCCATCGCTGACGAAGAGCCAGTTTCCCAGGGAATGTATCACGAATATATCGTGAGGGATTTGCCAGCCAATACTGTGGCCATATATGGCCATCATAGGGATGGCATGCTGGCAATGTCGCCACAAAATCCTCAAATTTCAGCTCCATAGATAGCCGCTTTATTTTCTGCCACTCCATATCCGATAGGCTATCAGCCGATGCCATGTGGATATATTCCTGCCATGATAATAGCCTTCGATGAGCCAACACTAGCGCATTGATCCAGTATCTTTGCCAATCACGTGATTTACTAATAAGAGAATGCTGACAAAACTTGCTTCGAAAACAGGATTGTAATTTCTGGTAAGGATTGCGCACCAAAAAATCAGCCTTGTAGCGGGGACTCGCCAACAAAACAGCTTTCACAGCGTACCTAAGCTTGCGGATTTTTAGCTGCTCAAGTTTTTTCAATGTCCCGGTCATAACCTTGAAATTACTCAACACCATATAGGGACGCTCTGTGTGGATAAAAATGGGCATGATGCAATAAACTTATGGTCGTCGCCTGTTGCAGGGTCCCGCAAACAAAGCCTACATCGGAGCTGCCACGCCGTAGTTCACACGGTCACTTGTTGCTAATCTGAGGGTGGCATCAAAGTTGCCAACACCCCAGCAGCTTAGTATAGCACCCCGACATTGAGCGTGAGCGCCTACACAGAGACACATGCACCACCGATAACCGATAATGTAGTGCAATCTCAACAACCACCAGCTACGCAACCCACGATCGGACCGGAGAAAATGCCCCAGCGGCCTCAGGCACTTGCGTATCGCTGACAAACCAGTTATACTGGTCTCTGCTTCAAAGGTGTCCTCGCTGATTTCGTTTGTTCAGCGCGGCTTTGGTCAATCTATTGTGACACGGGCAAGCCCGTGTGAATGCCCACTAATGGTAACCCATAGGTATGGGTGCATTGATTCAGTAGTAGCTATGGCATCAAGGTCATAGTATCAACAACAGGAAATCCGGGCAAAATGGCAGGGGCAGCATGAGTGATACCAAGAGCGCAGTGGCCGCTGTGAGTGATAACGACTTTGAGCAGGCCGTATTGCAATCGGAACAACCCGTGCTGGTTGATTTCTGGGCACCGTGGTGCCGACCCTGTCTGATGATTGCACCGATCGTCGAAGAAGTGGCACAGGATTATGCCGGGCGCATTGAAGTGCGAAAAATGGAGGTGGACAGCAACCCACAAATTCCTGCACGCTATGGAGTGCGCGGCATCCCCACACTGATATTGTTCCGCCATGGCAAAATCTTGGATACCCACTCGGGAGTCCTGTCCCGCACCGACCTCGGCCAATTTATTGATGAGGCTCTCAATCGCTCATAGTAGCGGCAACGGCATAGCACAATTGAGACGAGTGGTAGCCAGTCATTGGCACAGCTTGCAAACTCCTCCCCTATCACACACAGATCTCCGCACACCCAAGCCATGACACCATGCATTTGTCAGAACTAAAACAAAAATCTATGCCCGAACTACTCGGTATCGCCGAAGAGGCCGGACTCGGCCATTCCAACCGGCGACTGGGGCGACAGGACATCATTTTCGAATTGATGAAGAACCTCACCAAGCAGGGGGAGACCATTGATGGTGAGGGGGTGCTGGAGGTCATGCAGGATGGCTTTGGCTTCCTGCGTTCAGCAACCGAATCCTATATTGCCGGGGCGGACGACATCTATGTGTCGCCCAATCTGATCCGAAACTCCGGCATCCGCACTGGGGATTTGATCAGCTGCACTATCCGCCCGCCCAAGGCTGGAGAGCGCTTCTTCTCAGTGGTCAAAATCAACAAAATAAACTTCAAGGAGACCGAGGCCAAGGCGCGCGGACACAGACACAAAGTGCCCTTTGAAAACCTGACCCCACTGTTCCCGTCAGAACTCCTCAAACTAGAAATAGGCAACGGTTCAACCGAAGACCTGCCAGGACGCATCATCGATTTGGCCGCCCCGATCGGCAAGGGACAGCGCGGCCTGATCGTATCTCCACCCAAGGCGGGCAAAACCTATGTGTTGCAACACATCGCTCAATCGATCCTGCGCAACAATCCCGAATGTTATGTCATCGTGTTGCTAATCGACGAACGCCCAGAGGAAGTCACGGACATGCGACGCACCGTGCATAAAGCCGAGGTGGTGGCCAGCACCTTCGACGAACCGCCCGCGCGCCATGTCCAAGTAGCGCAAATGGTCAATGAAAAGGCCAAGCGCCTGACAGAAGATGGAGTCGATGTCGTGGTGTTGCTCGATTCTATCACCCGGCTCGCCCGAGCTCACAACACTGTCGTCCCCTCATCCAGCAAGGTATTGAGCGGCGGTGTTGATGCCCATGCACTAGAGCGACCAAAGCGATTTTTCGGTGCTGCTCGCAATGTCGAAAACGGTGGGAGCCTGACAATTATCGCCACAGCACTCATCGACACTGGCTCTAAGATGGACGAGGTGATCTACGAAGAGTTCAAAGGCACCGGTAATATGGAATTGCACTTGGATCGTAAGATAGCCGAGAAGCGTGTCTACCCGGCTGTCAACATCCGCCGCTCTGGTACGCGCCGCGAGGAATTGCTGATCGAAGAAGATACTCTGCGGCGCGTGTGGATACTACGCAAGCTGCTACATGACATGGAAGACCTGCCCGCTATTGAGTTTCTGCTCTCCCGCCTCAAGAAATGCAAGGACAACGAAGAGTTCTTTCAATCAATGCGTAGCAAATAATCCTGTGATGGGCACAGAAGACATGCGCCATCGCCTGTTGAGGCTGTTGTTGTGTGCCATTTTGGCCATGAGTGCCAGCCCGCTATTGGCCTGTGGCCTCAAAGGGACACTCCAATGGCCGCAGGCGATGGAAAAAGCCCTATGAGTGCCATTTTTCATTACCAGCAGGGCGCACTCCACGCCGAACAAGTCCCCGTGGCCGAGTTGACGCAGCTCTATGGCACCCCCTTGTATGTCTACTCTGCAACCGCTCTGCGCGAGGCCTTTGCCACTTACCAGCAGGCGTTGAACGGTGTTGCACACCGCATCTGCTATTCGGTCAAGGCCAATGGCAATCTCGCGGTGCTACACTGCCTCGCCGAGGCAGGAAGTGGCTTTGATGTGGTGTCAAGTGGTGAGTTGACCCGTGTGCTGCAAGCGGGCGGCAGAGCCGACACCGTGGTGTTCTCCGGTGCCGGTAAAACGGTGGCGGAACTTGATGCAGCACTGGCCGCAGACATCTTCTGTTTCAATGTGGAATCACAGCAGGAATTAGAACTGTTGGCAGCACGCGCAAAGCATGCTGGGCGATGCGCCAGAGTCGCATTGCGAATCAACCCCGACATCAATGCAAACACACACTCGCACATCACTACTGGCTTGGCGCGTAGCAAATTTGGCATCCCCTCCGAACGCGCCTTGCAAGTAGTGCGCCACGCCGCCGAGTTGGAGTACTTGGAGTTCTTGGGGCTCAGCTGCCACATCGGCTCGCAAATGATGCACTTAGCGCCACTGCGCGCCGCCCTAGCGCAGATCCTAGCGCTGTGTGATGAGCTACAGAGCGACGGCATCCGCGTCCAGTTGGTTAATATGGGCGGCGGTCTCGGGGTTCAGTACCAACCCGACGATGCCCCCCCCACACCGATTGCTCTGGGAACAGAATTGAGTGCAGGCATCGCGCGCAGAGATCTAGAACTAGTGGTCGAGCCGGGTCGCTCCATTGCCGCCGCCGCCGGGATTTTGATCAGCCGCATCCTTTATTGCAAAACCACAGCTGATAAGCAACAGCTGGCGGTAGCAGATGCTGGGATGAATGACTTGCTGCGCCCAGCACTGTACGGCGACTGGCACCCTATCATG
>JABABF010000014.1 GCA_014238345.1 Gammaproteobacteria bacterium | reverse complement strand
GGTAGCCACCGTGTACCACAGCAACCCCATCCAGCCATTGGGAGGCAATGATGAGTAGCTTCAATTTAGCGGATATGTTTGAACTGGCGGTCGACCACATGGGAGCTCGCGAATATATGGTGTGCGAGGACAAGCGCTGTAATTATCAACAGATGGAAGAGCGTGCCAATCGCCTCGCCCACAGCTTGGCGGCGCGCGGTATTGGCGCCGGCGATCATGTTGGCATTTACGCGACCAACTGCATTGAGTGGGTAGAGATACTGTGGGCGGTGTTCAAGTTGGGTGCGGTGTGGATCAACATCAACTACCGCTATGTAGAGCGCGAGCTGTCCTATTTGATGGGTAATGCTGAGTTGCAGGCGCTGTTCTGCCAGCGTCGTTTCTTGCCTCGGCTCGGCGCGGTGCGCGCTGAGCTGCCGAGCTTGCGCGAGGTCTACTGTCTCGCTGACGACAGCGGTGCCGAGCTGGGAATAGTCGATGCTGACTACGAGGAGATGATTGCGGCGGGCTCACCGGAGCGCGATTTTGCGCCGCGCTCGGCGGACAATCTCTACATCCTGTACACCGGGGGCACCACTGGCATGCCCAAGGGGGTGGTGTGGCGGCACGGCGATGTGCTGTTCGCCCTCGGCGGCGGTGTCGATTTGGTCAGCGGTGAGCGCGCCAAAGAGCCGATGGACATTGTGCAACGCGGGCTGGATCGAGGTATGGTGACGATGCTCGCACCAGCGCCACTGATGCACGGTGCCTGCCAGTGGGCCGTGATGGGCGGAGCTTTTGAGGGTCGCCGCACCGTGCTGATGGAGCGCTTTGATGCCGAGCGGGCTTGGCGATTGATTGAGCGTGAGCGGATTGATGGGATGATGCTGACTGGCGATGCGATGGCGCGACCGCTGATCGAGTGGTACTCCGAGCAGGGCGATACCATCGACAGCAGCTCACTGGTGTTGCTAACCAGCACAGCGGCGCTGTTTTCCCCGACCGTCAAGGACGAGTTTTTCCGCCACTTCCCGTCGTTGATGATGCTGGATGGGGTCGGCTCCTCAGAGAGCGGCGGCCACGGTATGTCTTTGGTTCAGCCCGGCGAGACCCAGATGCGTGGCGGGCCGACCATCCGCCCGACTGCTGGTGCCTGTGTACTCGATGATGAACTGTGTCCAATCGAAGCGGGCTCTGCCACCGTCGGCAAACTGGCAACCACTGGTGACTTGCCGTTGCGTTACCACAATGACGAGAAAAAGACCGCCGAGACCTTTGTCACCAGTGCCGATGGGCGGCGCTATTCGCTGTCCGGCGACCTGGCGGTGGTCGAGGAAGATGGGCAGATCACCCTCTTGGGTCGCGGCTCGGTATGCATCAATTCCGGCGGCATGAAGGTGTTTCCCGAGGAGGTGGAGCAGGTACTCAAATCACACCCCGATGTACTTGATGCCGTGGTCGCCGCTGCTCCCCATGAGCGCTGGCACGAGTGTGTTGCGGCGGTGGTTGAGCCGCGCCCCGGCACGGCACCTACGCTGGAGGAATTGCAGGATCACAGCCGCACTGATCTGGCCAGCTTTAAATTGCCACGCCGCCTGCAGCTGGTCAAGCGCATGCAGCGCTCGCCCAGCGGCAAGGCTGACTACCCCTGGGCGCGCTCCTTGTTCTCAGCGACTGTTGCCGCCGACTGAGTGATTGGGAGTGTTGCTCTCAACACCTGCTGGCACAGTCGCTGTTTCATTGCTGATTGGCAGTTCCTTGAGCCGTGCGCGTTGCACGACGTTGTCGCGCACATTGATGATTTCTTCGACGACATAGTCCCCCAGGCGGCAACCCAAGCCGAGCTTGGGCATCAGTTCCATGCGCTCAATGATCAGTCCGTTGAGTGTATTGGGGCCATCGGTCGGCAATTTCCAGTGCAGGCAGCGGTTGATGTCGTGCACCGAGGCACTGGCATCAATAATATGGCTGCCATCAGCTTGCGGGTAGACAATGGCCAGCCGAGGGTCGCTACCCAGGCTCATTTCACCAACCACCTCTTCAAGGATGTCATGTAGGGTGACTATGCCCTGAAAGACCCCGTATTCGTCGACGACGAAACCTGTGTGGCTACTATGGTCTCGAAATGCCATCAGCTGCGCGAGTAGCGGAGTGCCTTCGGGGATGAAATAGGGTTTTTTAATAATTTTCCGCAACTGTCGCATATTCCATGACCCTTCGAGCAACTTGGGCACATCGCGCAGGTTGAGTACGCCGACGATGTTTTCGGGTTGTTTGAGATGCAATGGCACTTCAGTCAGACGGCTCTCGCTCAGCTGGCGATCAAATTCCTGCCGGTCGGCGTTCATATCAATACTGCACACTTCGCTGCGCGGCACCATGATGTGGTCGACTGTGGTGTGTTCCAAATTCAGCAGGTTGAGCAACAGTTCGCGATGTACTTGTGGCAGGGACTGATTGTCTGGATCCAAAAGCAGGATGCGCAGCTCTTCCCGCCCCAGAGTGCTTTCGCTATCGCCGTGTCGCTCCGGGTCGACCCCGAACAAGCCGAGCATGAAATTGCTCAATGTGTTCAGTATCCACACGGCAGGCCACAGCAAATACATCAGCGGTACTAGCACAAAGCTCGCTGGATAGGCAAAGCTTTCTGGGTGCAGGGCGGCGGCAGTTTTGGGGCCGATCTCGGCAAAGATAATGATGATCAGCGTCAGTGCGATGGTCGCGATGATCACTCCCTTGTCACCAAATAAGTTGAGGGCTAACAGGGTGGTGATTGCCGAGGCGCTGATATTGACCAGATTATTGCCGAGCAGGATGAGCCCGAGCAGTCGATCTTTGCGGCGCAATAGGCGGTTGGCGCGCTGCGCCCCGCGGTGTCCGTCGTGCACCAGCGCCTTGAGGCGATAGCGATCCAGTGCCAGCATTGCGGTTTCAGCACTGGAAAAGAACGCAGATAACAGCAACAGGCCGCCCAAGGAAAGGGCCAGCGAGCCGTAGGATAGTTCGCTCAAAAGAGGTTCAGGGGCGCGATGGCACCAGTGCCGAGAGGGGCTTTAATGATGCACTATGCGGCGCGTGGCTGGCAAGTGCTGATTGGCACTGATAGCACAAATTAGAGTTAGAGTGAGATGCCTAGACGGCTACCGAAATAGCCTACCAACAGGCAGCTGAAGCCACTGATCATCAGCGCGTCGCTGAGCCGTCCAATGTGGTGGTGGCGGCGCAGTAGTAGCAGTGTGCCATAGAGTGTTAGCGCGATGACTGAGCAGAGGCTTTTCCATGCTAGGTGACCATCTGCTACTAGTCCTTGCGGCAGAAATAGGGCTCCACTCAGCAGTGCTGCCAGCAATAGCCCAGTCCCCAGTATCAAGGCCTGGTCGGCAATCTCGCGTTGGCTTTGTAGCGGTGGCAGGTAAGGCAGTAGTCCGCCGAGTCGATGTTGTTTGAGCCGCCCTTCCAAGTGGCGCAGGCAGAGCAGTTGCAGGGAGGCGATGCCGAGTAACGCAAAAGCCAGCGCGGACAAAGTGATGTGTAGAGGGAGGCCACCCGGCCAGGCATATGGGGGTTGCTCGCTCGGCACTGCCGCCATCAGCGCCAACGCCAGCGCTGCCAGTGGGTAGAGGACGAGTAACAGACGATCGACCGAGGGACGCAATCGGCTGTAGGCCAAGGCCACCGCACAACTGGCACACAGGAACAGTGAGAGGGCGGCGATGCTACCCAGCGCCGGGCCAGCGGGTGTCGCCACTTGCCACCACAGCGCGGCGGCATTGCCGAGTATGGCGAGTACACCAAGAGTGGCCAGCCATGGTGCGATGCGGTATGAGGGGGTGCGCCACAGCGCCAAGCCCTGCGTGGTGGCGATGGCGATGTAGAGAGCGGTGATGGCAGCGCAGGCATATTGCATAGTAACGATTGTAACGCGCCGTTGGCACTGGCCGGCTGTCCTGAGCTGTAGCTTGGCTCGCATGGCCTGCGGCATGGCGATCGGCACCCAGCTTATGGACGATGCATTGCCAATTTATTTGACTGGCATCGGATGCTGCTACTTGAGCAGCTAGCCAGCTGGCTCGTGGTGTGGCGATCGGCTTAGGCTATCAGAGTCGTGGGCACAATATCTGACAGACTGTGGGGAGAGTCCATGGCTGGGGCACTACAGCTCTGGTGGCAACAGGTGGATCATGGCATTGAAATAGCTCATTGCAGAGCGCGTCTATGTTATTATGTTTAACTGTTGTTGCGTGCTGTGTGCGGTGACTTGACTGCCCTGCTCCCACCTCCCCATTTAGCCACTTTTTATCGGAGTTGATGGCGGAATTTGCTAGGGACATCCAGCCGGTCAGTATTGAGGACGAACTGCGCCGGTCCTATCTCGACTACGCGATGAGCGTCATCGTCGGGCGCGCTCTGCCCGATGCACGCGATGGGCTCAAACCTGTGCACCGCCGTGTCCTATTTGCGATGCGTGAGCTGAATAACGGCTTCAACGAGTCTTACAAAAAATCAGCTCGTGTCGTTGGTGATGTGATCGGCAAATATCATCCCCACGGCGATTCCGCTGTCTACGATGCCATCGTGCGTATGGCACAGCCCTTTTCCTTGCGCTATCTCTTGGTAGATGGGCAGGGGAACTTCGGTTCGGTGGATGGCGATGCTCCGGCCGCAATGCGCTACACCGAGGTGCGTATGACGCGCCTAGCTGGCGAGCTATTGGCCGACCTAGAGCACGACACTGTCGATTTCACTCCCAACTACGATGCCACTGAGCAGATGCCGACCGTGATGCCGGCGCGGGTGCCCAATCTACTGGTCAATGGCAGCTCTGGCATTGCCGTTGGCATGGCAACCAACATTCCGCCACATAATTTAGCTGAGGTCACCACCGCCTGCCTAGCCCTGCTCGATGACCCGAGTTTGGATTGCGAGCAGCTGATGGAATATCTCCCCGGGCCGGATCTGCCCACCGCTGGCATTATCAATGGCTGTGCCGGTATTCGCCGAGCTTACCGGGAAGGCCGCGGTAGCATGCGCATCCGCGCCCGCGCCGAGGTACAAGACCTCGCTGGTGCCAGCGGACGTCAGTGTATTGTTGTCAGTGAGATTCCTTATCAAGTGAACAAAGCGCGCTTGGTGGAGCGCATTGCCATGTTAGTGCGGGCGCGCAAATTGACGGGGATCAGTGAGCTGCGCGACGAATCCGATAAAGACGGTATCCGCATTGTCATCGAGCTGCGGCGCGGCGAAGTAGGGGAGGTGTTGCTCAACTGCCTCTATGCGCTGACTCCGATGGAGGTGTCGTTTGGCATCAATATGGTGGCCTTGGTGGAGGGAGTGCCGCAGCGTTGTAATTTGAAGCAGCTGCTGGAGTATTTCCTAGAGCATCGTCGGGAAGTGATCACGCGGCGCTCCCTGCACTTGTTGCGCAAGGCGCGGTTGCGGGCACGGCTGTTAGAGGGGCTGTTGGTTTCCTCGGCCAATATTGATATCGTGGTCGAGTTGATCCGCAGTGCCCCGTCGCCGCCAGCGGCGCGCGAGCTACTAATGGAGCGCAGCTGGCCTCGTCCTGCTGCCGAGCTGGCCGATCCGGCGCTGTTGCTGGATGAGCTCAGCGCCGCTACGCTGTCGCCGCCTGCCAAGGCACTCGCTGAATATCATCTATCAGAACCTCAAGCCAATGCCATTTTAGAGCTTCGACTGCAGCGCCTGACCGGTTTGGAGCAGGGAAAAATCCTCAATGAGTACCACAAAAAGATTGACGAGATCGGTGGTTTTCTGGAAATCCTGCGCGAGCCCGATCGGCTGACCTCGGTGTTGCACGCCGAGTTGACTGATTTGCTTGAGCGCTACGGCGACAAGCGGCGCACTGAGTTGATGGAGAACCAAGAGGATTTGGAAGAGGAAGATCTAATTCCAGATGAGGCTCGCATCGTCACTGTCAGCCACGATGGCTACGCTCTGGCTCAATCACCGGATGAGTTCCGCGCTCAGCGCCGTGGTGGCACTGGTAAGCGAGGTGCCGGTGTCGGTGACGCAGACCTGATGGCGACGCTGTTGGTGGCGCGCAGCCACGACACCCTGCTGTGCTTTAGTGACCATGGTCGTGTTTATTGGCTCAAGGTCTACCGCATCCCGATGGCTTCGCGCGGCACTCGCGGTCGTCCACTGGTCAATTTGCTGTCGTTGGCCGATGGCGAGCGGGTGACCACCCTGTTGCCCGTGTCATCTTTTGAGGTGCCCGGTTGGGTGCTGTTGGCCACGGCGAGAGGGAGGATTAAAAAAGTTCCGCTACGCGCTTTCTCTAATCAGCGCGCAAAGGGTGTGCGCGCCATCGGTCTGTTGCCCGGCGATCAGCTGGTGGCGGCACGGCTGAGCGAGGCCGATGAGAGGCTGATGATGTTTGGCAGCAACGGCAAGGGACTGCGCTTTTCTACTGCGGAGGTGCGCTCTCAAGGGCGCCCGGCACGTGGTGTGATCGGTCTGCGTCTGCCGCCTGGCGAGCGCTTGGTGGCGATGGTGCCAGAGCCGGTAGATGACGAGACCACACTTATCTCTATCACGCGGGCTGGCTACGGCAAGCGGTTGCGTCCCGGCGATTTTCCCTGCCGTCATCGCGGGGGTCAGGGGGTGATAGCAATGCGCGTCGGCAAGCGCAACGGCGCGTTGGTCTCAGTGCTACTGGTGCCGCCGGGAGCCGAGGCTCTAGTGGTCAGCGATCGGGGAACTTTGCTACGGATACGCATCGACGAGGTGCCAGTGTTGGGGCGCGGTGCTTCTGGGGTGCGCATCGCCCGCCTGCGTGGTGAGGAACAAGTGGCGGATGTGGCCTGTATGCAAGACACGGTGGTCGATGATGTAGACGATGACGGGGAGTCGCCGCCAGCTCCTGTCGTGGACAGTGCATGAGTCGTCCCTATAATTTTTCAGCTGGCCCCGCTACCCTGCCTGAAGTGGTGCTAGAGCAAGTTCGTGAGGAGTTTCTCGACTGGCAGGGCGGCGGCAGTTCGGTGTTGGAAGTGAGTCATCGTGGGGCGGCTTTTCAGGAACTAGCGCAAGCTGCCGAGCGTGATCTGCGGACCCTGCTGGCTTTGCCAGAGGATTTTGCGGTGTTGTTTTTACAGGGCGGTGCGCGCGGGCAGTTCGCCGCCGTACCGATGAATTTACTTGGCGAGGCCGGTACTGGTGCTGGTACTGGTACTGGTAGTAGCGCCGACTACTTGCACAGTGGCTACTGGGCGGCGAGTGCTATTAAAGAGGCTCGGCGCTACTGTGAGCCGCATATCATTGAGGCGTGTAGCCAGCGCGGCACGCTAGCGGGGCTGGTGGATTTATCGGATTGGCAACCGTCTGACGATGCTGCCTATGTACACTACACGGCCAACGAGACCATCGGTGGCCTGCAGTTTGTCAAGGCTCCCCACACCGGTGCCGATCCGTTGACGGTGCCGCTGGTGGCCGACATGTCCTCGGATTTTCTGACTCGCTCGGTGGACTGGAGTCGCTTGGGGGCAGTTTACGCCTGTGCTCAGAAAAACCTCGGCCCTGCTGGGCTGACAGTGGTTTTGGTGCGGCGCGGGCTGTTTGGGCGGGCGCGCATTGAGACACCGAGCGTATTGCACTATCAACTCGCGGCTGAATCTGCATCAATGCAGAACACCCCGCCGGTTTTCGCATGGTATTTCTGTGCCGTGATGCTACGCTGGATGTTGGAGCAGGGCGGTTTGATGGCGCTGGAGCAGAGCAGTCAGCGCAAGTCAGCGAAGCTCTATGCGGCTTTAGATCAGAGCGATTTTTACGATAATGCAGTGCATCCAGACAGTCGCTCGTGTACCAGTGTGCCGTTCACGCTGGCGGCGACTGAGTTGGAGGCGGATTTTTTGAGCGAGGCGACGGCGGCAGGCTTGCTGAACCTCAACGGGCATCGCTCGGTCGGTGGCCTGCGTGCTTGCATCTACAACGGGCTACCTGAGAAGGGAGTCGACGCGCTGGTAGATTTTATGGAAAATTTTGAGCAACGGCGGGGCTGAATAAGCCCAACGCGATAAGTCAAGTGCCAATGGCTTCGTGCCTGATGGGCTCTATTGCGCTGGCTCTGCAGTGATTTGCTCAGCTGCGCCGCCCTCTATAATGTCGCTTCGGGGATTTAAGTGATGGCGTGGTTTAGCTGTGTCGGATGTTGAGCGGGAATTAGAGCGCCTGCGCGCCACAGTAGATGGTGTTGATGACCAATTGTTGGGGCTATTACAGCGCCGCGCCGAATTGTCGCTAGAAATTGGCTCGGCCAAACGCGCCCAAGGGCTGAGCCCAGATCAGTTCTATGCCCCGTCACGCGAACAGGCTCTTCTGCGCCGCCTCACTTCGTCAGCTGTCACCAGCGCATTGCCCGCCGATGCAGTGGGGAGCATTTTTCGCGCTATTATGGCGGTGAGTTTGCGCTTGCAACAGCCACTGTCAGTGGCCTTCCTTGGTCCAGTGGGGACTTTCAGTGAGGAGGCATTAATCGCCCATTTTGGTGCCGATACGCCGGGGTTGCCCTGCGCCAGCATTGCCGAGGTATTTCGTGCAGTCGTCGCTCAGGAGGCCGACTACGGTCTGGTGCCGATAGAGAACTCTACTGGTGGAGTGGTCGCCGCTACGCTGGAGCAGCTGCGCGATTCGACCTTATTGATCCAAGGGGAGGTCGCGCTACCGGTGCGTTTGCATCTGCTCGCAGCCACCGCTGACACTCATACCCCTAGTCTCATCGTCGGGCACAGTCAGGCGCTCTCACAGTGCCGGCGCTGGCTTGATCAGCATTTCCCTGGTGTGCCGCAGCAGGCGGCTGACAGTAGCGGAGAGGCGGCACAACGCGCCCTCAGTGAGCCCGGACTATGCGCGGTCGCTGGAGCCTTGGCCGAGCGCCGCCACTCGCTACATGTCATCTCCCGCAATATTCACGATGAGGCGGATAACACCACCCGTTTTGTCATTCTGGGGCGGCGGCCAGTGCCAGCCAGCGGTTGCGACCGCAGTTCGATCTTGCTAGCGTTATACGACCGCAGTGGTACGTTGCGCGATGCGCTGAGCCCATTTGCTGATGCCAATGTCTCGCTGAGTCATTTGAGTAGTCATCGATGGCAGAGTAGTTATATCTTCCTGTTGGAGTTTGCTGGTCACCGCGATGACCCAGCAGTGGCCAAAATGCTCGCTACTATTGAAGAGCGCTGCGTCTTTGTAAAACTGCTCGGATCTTATCCGCAGGCAGTGGATTGATGGCGGTAGATTTTGCTGCGCTGACCAATCCTGGCGTAGCGCGTCTGCGTCCCTACCGCCCCGGTATGCCCGAGGCAGAGCTGCATCGCCGCCTTGGTTTGCCCACGGCATCCATCCTCAAATTGGCCAGCAATGAAAACCCATTGGGGCCGTCGCCGCGCGCTGTGGCGGTACTGCGCGATGAACTCGGCACATTGCATCGCTATCCGGATGCCAGTGGCCACGAACTCAAGCGAGCGTTGGCTACACATCTGGCGGTGTCAGCCGAGCGCATTGTGCTCGGTTGTGGCTCTAATGAACTGTTGTTGTTGCTATCACAGAGTTTTTTGTCGGCCACCAATTCGGCCATCTATTCACAACATGCCTTTGTGGTCTATCCGATGGCGGTTGGGCTCAGCGGAGCCAAGGCACTGGTGGCACCAGCGCGCAACTGGGGTGCAGACCCGGTGGCCATCTTGCAACTGTTGCGTGATGATACGAGATTGATTTTTATTGCCAATCCCAACAATCCCACGGGTACTTGGCTGGATGCCACGGCCATGGAGCAGTTGCTCAAGGCATTGCCACCGACCGTGATCGTGGTGCTGGACGAGGCCTATTGCGAGTACGTTGAGCAACCCGACTATCCGGATTGCTTAGCGTTGGCGCGTCGTTTTCCCAACTTAGTGCTAACGCGCACCTTCTCGAAACTCCACGGTCTCGCTGGTCTACGCGTGGGCTATGCCATTGCCGACCCGAGCATCGCCGATGTGTTGGAGCGTGTGCGGGCACCGTTCAGTGTCTCTTCTGTGGCACAGTCAGCGGCACTGGCGGCACTGGATGACGAGGCGCACCAGCGCCGTAGCCGTGCTGTCAACCACGCTGGTCGAGAGCAATTGGAGAGTGGTTTCGCCACGCTGGGTTTGGCGTGGATTCCATCGGCAGGCAATTTCATCAGCTTCTCGGTTCCCGCTGGCGATGTAGGTGCCAAGCGTGTCCACAGCGACTTGCTCGCTGCTGGCATTATCGTGCGTCCGGTGGCCGAGGACTATGCGCTACCCGGCCACCTGCGGGTCAGTATCGGCACCGAGCAGGACAATCAGCGCTTCCTCACCGCACTGGGAGCTGCGCTCTGAGCGCTGAGCCGGAGCGACTGGTCATCGTTGGCCTAGGCTTGATCGGAGCGTCGGTGGCCATCGCCGCACGCGCCAACCAGTACTGCGCACAGATTGTCGGCTGGGACAGCTCGAAGGAAGCGATGCGGTTTGCCTGTCGGGCTGGGATGATCGACGCTGTCGACGGCGAGCTGCCAGCGTTGCGAGACTCAGATGTAGTGTTGTTAGCCGTGCCGCCGAGCGCAGTGCCCCCGGTGTTGGCATTGTTGGCGCATCGTGCTGGCGCATTGATTGATCAGTTGGTTATCAGTGACTGTGCCAGTGTCAAGTCCTGTGTTGTGCAGGCGGCGCAAGACTTGTTTGGTCGGGTGCCGCCAGTTCTAATCCCTGGGCATCCACTGGCGGGCTCTGAGCGCAGTGGTGCGGCGGCGGCCGATGCCGAGCTGTTTCGTGGACGGCGCGTGGTATTGTGCCCAGTGGCGGGAACTGATCCAGCTGCTTTAATGCGCATTGAGGGGCTGTGGCGCGCACTAGGTGCCGAGCCGGTGCATCTAGATGCAGCTGAGCACGACGAGGTGTTGGCACGGACCAGTCATCTGCCGCATGTGGCGGCGCGGGCATTGGCGGCGGTCGGTGCACCATTGCGCATCGCCGCTAGTAATCCCTCGTTGTGGCGTGATATTGAACGCAACAATCGTCGACCGCTGGCGGCGGCACTGCGCGACCATCGGTCTCGGCTCCACAGCTTAGCGAGTGCTACGGCAGCCGATGCCAGCGATTATCGGCCGCGCTTTGCAAGAGCCGCCGAACTGTGCCGTCGCTTAGGGCTCTCGGTCGCCACTGTTGCTACTACCACCCCCTTGCAGCGCTTGGTGGCGGTGGCGGTGTTGGAGTGCCTGCCGGAACGCAGTGATGCACTGAGCTATGCCGCTGGTGGTTTGCGTGACATCGCCGCCGCCGCCGCTGCGCCGCCGCTGGTGGTGGACGACGCCACCTTGCGGCGCTATGTCGCCGCGCTGGCCGCCTGAGCAGAGGCGATGAGCAGTTATCTGGTAGAGCCGGGCGGCGTGTTGCGCGGCGAGTGTCGTGTGCCGGGCGACAAGTCGATTTCGCACCGAGCGCTGATGCTAGGTGCCATCGCTGAGGGCACCACCCGTATTCATGGATTTTTGGCCAGCGAGGATTGTCTGGCCACGCTGGGGGCGTTGCGAGCCTTGGGAGTCGCTTGTGAGGGGGCTGAGCCGAGTGCTGAGCTGTGTATTGTTGGGCGGGGGAGGGATGCCCTGCAGGCTCCCGCCGAGACCTTGCAGCTGGGCAATGCAGGCACTTCAATGCGGCTATTGGCCGGTCTCTTGGCTCCCTGCCCCTTTGCCGTCACACTGGATGGTGACAGTTCGTTGCGGCGGCGACCGATGGAGCGCATCGCAGAGCCATTGCGGCAGCTGGGGGCGGTGGTGGAAACCTCTCCGGACGGCACGGCACCGTTGCACTTGGCCGGTGTCCGCTCGCCATTGAAGGCGATTGACTGGGATTTACCGGTGGCCAGTGCACAGATCAAGTCCTGCCTGTTGTTGGCGGCGCTCGGAGCACAGGGCGAGACCGTGATCAAAGAGCCCGCCCCGAGTCGCGACCACACCGAGCGCATGCTCGCGCACTACGGTTGCCCGCCACAGCGCCGGGATGGCGCGCTGGTAATCTCTGGAGGGAAGCTGGTCGGCGATGTCGAACTACAGGTGCCGGGGGATTTTTCCTCAGCCATGTTCCTTTTGGTGGCGGCCAGTTGCACTCCGGACTCCGAATTGCTACTGCCGGGTGTCGGGGTCAATCCCTCACGCACCGGGGGACTTGATATCCTGCGGGCTATGGGAGCCGATATCAGGGTGTTGGCACAGCGTGAGCAGGGCGGCGAACCAGTGGCCGATATCCGTGTGCGCTACGCTCCGTTGCGAGGTTTGCGTATCGACCCGACCTTGGTGCCGCGTGCCATTGACGAGTTCCCGGCGCTGTGTGTAGCCGCCGCCGCCGCCAGTGGGGTCACAGAGTTTGATGGTGCCGTTGAGCTGCGCCACAAGGAGAGTGATCGACTGCACACGATGGCGGTCGGCCTCCAGGCGCTTGGCATCACCGTTGAAGAGCGCCCTGCCGGTCTTGTGATCCACGGCGGGCAGCTCGGCGGCGGACGTGTTGCCAGTGCTGGAGATCACCGGGTGGCGCTAGCTTTTGCCTGTGTGGCTGGTGCCGCCAGCAGCTCGATTCTCATTGATGATTGTGATAATGTGCGTACTTCGTGGCCTAGCTTTATCGCTGATGCCTCGGCGCTCGGGTTGCCCGTGGTGCAGAAGGATTGAGTGCATGTTGACACCGGTGATCACTATTGATGGCACCAGCGGTTCGGGTAAGGGTACGGTGGCCGACTCGGTCGCTGCAGAATTGGGTTGGCATCGCCTCGACAGTGGTTTGTTATATCGCGCTGTGGCACTGTTGTCATTGGAGCGAGGGGTAGATTCTGGCGACGAGACGGCATTGCTGGAACTGGTTGATTCGGTGGCGGAGGTGTTGGCGCGAAATGACGGCGCTGCTTTGCGTAATGAACAGGTTGCCAAGCGCGCTTCCGAGGTCGCTCCGCAGCGCTCGTTGCGGCATCGTCTGCTCGGCTACCAGCGCCGCCGCCAGCAACCGCCGGGTCTGGTCGCCGATGGCCGAGACACCGGTACAGTGGTATTTCCGCGGGCTTCGTTGAAGATTTTTATGACTGCCTCTCTGCGCGAGTGTGCCCGCCGCCGCCATGCACAGTTGAAAGCGCGTGGCGAGACCGTTACTATAGATGCGGTTTTAGCTGATCTGAGCCGTCGCGATCGTCGTGATCGTTTGCGTGCGGCCTCGCCGCTGTGTGCGGCACCTGATGCAGTAACCATCGACAGCAGTGCCCTGTCAGCTGTCCAAGTTGCCGCCTTGGTGTTGCAACATTGGCAGGGATATTGTCAGACCAGCAACTAGGGCAGCAGGAGACACACCGATAGTGAGCACCGAGACTGCAGGGGTACCAGCGCTAGAGCTGAACCCGTCGATAGCAACGCAGGAAAATACCTTTTCGGCGCTATTCCAACAGAGTGTAGACACTCTAGATTGCACACCCGGAAAATTGGTGACGGCAGTGGTCATGGATTTGGATGACCAGTATGTAACGGTCTACGCAGGTCTCAAATCCGAGGGTTTGATTCCGCGTCGCCAGTTCAGTGAAGAGGAGCGTGACAGCCCGCTCAGTATCGGCGACCCAGTGCAGGTGATCCTTGAGACCATTGACGACGGTCTGGGTTGTACGCAGTTATCACGCGAGAAGGCGCGGCGCCAAGAGGTTTGGGTGCGGCTTGAGGCCTGCCACAAAGAGGGTCGCGCAGTGCGGGGACTGATCTCCGGTAAAGTCAAAGGAGGTTACACCATTGATGTTGAGGGCATGGTACGGGGCTTTTTGCCCGGCTCTCTGGTCGAGCGCCGCCCAGTGCAGGACATTTCTAATTTGGAAGGACAGACGCTGGAGTTTCGTATTATCCGGCTAGAGATGGAGCGCAACAATGTCGTCTTGTCGCGCCGTGCTGTATTAGAGGAAGAGCACAGTGGCGAGCGCGATGGCATCCTCGCAACACTGGTCGAAGGCCAAGTGCTGAAAGGTACTGTCAAAAACATGACGGACTACGGAGCCTTCATCGGCCTTGGCGGCGGTGTCGACGGCCTGTTGCATGTGACTGATATGTCGTGGAAGCGCATCAATCGCCCTGAAGAGATCGTACAGACTGGTCAGGAACTTGAGGTGAAGGTATTGCGCTTTGATGCCGAGACGCAACGTATCTCTCTGGGTCTCAAGCAACTTGCAGAGGATCCTTGGAACAGTATTGAGCGTAAGTACCCGCCGGGTTCGCGGGCGCAAGTGCGAGTGACCAAGATTATGGAATACGGTTGCTTTGCCGAGCTGGAACCCGGTGTTGAAGGTTTGGTTCACGCCTCCGAACTCGATTGGACGAGCCAGCATGTGCAACCCTCACGATATGTGCATGTGGGGCAAGAGGTCGAAGTGGAAGTGTTGGAGGTCAATGTTGAGCGCCACCGCATTTCGCTCAGCACCAAGCGTTGCCAAGGCAATCCTTGGCAGGACTTTTCCGGTCAGCACAAGAAAGGCGACCGACTTGAGGGTATCGTGCGGTCGATCACCGATTTTGGCTTATTTGTTGAGTTGGAGGGTGGTATCTCTGGTTTGGTGCATGTCTCTGATTTGACTCCAGAGGGATCGACGGTGCCAGCGGCGGAGCAACAGCAATTATTACAGCGCCACTCTCGCGGAGAAAAGCTCGAGGTCATGGTGTTGGCGATAGATACAGAGCGCGAGCGCATTTCCCTCGGTGTTAAACAGCTGAACGATGAGCTCAGCAGTTTCATGGAGCAGCACCCCCTGGAGTCGGTGGTCGGTTGCGTGGTCGAAAAGACTACTGCCCGCTCTGCGAGCCTGCTACTGGATTGGGATGGAGAGAGCCAAGTGCGCGGCGTGTTGCGAGCTGCTGAAGTGGGAGATTCGCTGGTGGAAGACGGCCTGCGTCAATTGCTGTCCATCGGCGATCGCTTGGAACTGCGCATCATTGATATTGACCACCGGCAGCGGCAAGTTGTGATGTCTACGCGTGACTGTGAAGAGGCTCAGCGGTTGTTGTCGGCATCTCCACCGACACGTCGCGGCGCAATCGGGCAGTTGTTGGATGCCGAGGCTGGGGAGCAGGAGGAAGATGAAACCGCAGATACTGCAGATACCGCAGATAAAGACACCGCCGCCCTGCAGGTAATGTTGCGCCAGGAAGGCCGAGAGTACCTGCTCTTCGCCCCCCATTCCGAGGTGCCGGG
>JABABF010000013.1 GCA_014238345.1 Gammaproteobacteria bacterium | reverse complement strand
GTATAACTGTTTTAACATTACATGTTGGTCCATGGTACAGCTGATGGTAAGTATAACTGTTTTAACATTACACGTTGGTCCATGGTACAGCTGATGGTAAGTATAGCTGTTTTAACATTACATGTTGGTCCATGGTACAGCTGATGGTACGTATAACTGTTTTAAAGAGCTGTGTTGTGTTTGTAGTCTTCATCATTCTTCGTTTCAAGTAGGCTTGCTGTATAATAGAGTATAAATGTATTTAATATTGAAAATAAGAACAAACAACAAACAATGGTAATCAGATTTCCTGCAAATACTATCAGTAAATATGTTGTTAATCTTTGCAACAACTCTAAAAACAATATTGTGTTCTGTATTAAAATATCTGAGTAATTGAAAATACGCAATACTTTTTTCTTTTTTTTAGATATGATTGCTAGAATACTGTCAGAACAATATGATTCTTTTTTCCATGTAATGTTTTGTTCACATATAACAATTTAACACATTGTTTTGTTTTATTTGTTTACAGATAACATATTGTTTTATTTGTTGACAGATAACATTTTATTTTATTTGTTTACAGATAACATATTGTTTTATTTGTTTACATATAACGTATTGTTTTATTTGTTAAGATAACATATTGTTTTGTTCGTTAGGATAACATTTTGTTTCATTTGTTTACAGATAATGTACACTTCCAGCACACAGCTCAACTTGTCAAGGCTTTAGCAGAAGCTGATGTCGACTTTAATATACAAGTGAGTTGGAATTGTTCAAATTAAATGGAGCCGATTTACACAAGAATTGATTTATGGGTGTACTACTAATATATATAATATATAATAAGTCTATGTACAAATTGACTGTTTTATTATTGAGTTAAAATCATGAGTTTGACTAAAATAAAGAGGAAAAATGTGCTAATGGTGCAGTGAACGCCCAAATAAACTAAACATATAAATGGCATAATGGTGTGCTTTCATTGATCAGAAAGACATACAATTTATCCTGCTTCCTTTCTATCGCTGACAAAACAAAGTGTATTGTAACTGTTTTATACCTTTCAACAGTCTACTTCTAGTGTAGCACCAGCACTGAGTAATGTAGACCTATTATTATTGTTATTATT
>JABABF010000012.1 GCA_014238345.1 Gammaproteobacteria bacterium | reverse complement strand
CTCTGGGTTCGAAAGGCGTTCCCGCAGATAAAGGTCGATCGATTCCGGAGTCATGCCGGGCAGGGCTGCCAAGGCGATTCTGGATGCGTGCTCAGGTTCAAGGCCGATTTGCGCGCCGTGCGGAGTAACAGCAGGCGCGATCAACCGGTACAACTCCACTTGCATGCCCAGCACTTGGCGTAGTTCAGCGGTGGCCAGAAAGGGACCATTGCGCGGAGGATTTAGGTTGGCGGCCCGGTAATCAGGCGCTTCGGCCCCTCGCGGGTGCCGTTTCTGATCCGCATCGCGCCAGTCCAAAATTGCCTGTGCCAGATCGGTAGCCTTTGGCTCCGGGAGTCCGATCGCGTGCAGTAGACCCTCCAGCAGCACCAGCGGCGCGTTGTTCAGGGAAATTTTGCCGCCCTCGGAGTAAATGCGCACGATGGCTTCGCCATCCCCTAAGCGCAGTTGGTTAGGGCGTCCGTCGCTGTGCCAAGCGCGTTGCTTGGGGGACAGCAACAACTCCCAGGCAGCACGCCATACACCAGCCTCGGCGAGGGCGCGTGCCTGGGCGCCGCTGGTCAATTCCCGCGCCGCCAGCAATTCCACGCGACGTCCCTGAGTATAGCCTAGGGCAAGCAGGGTGAGTAACGCGGTGCACCACAGTGTCATCACCAAGGCGAGGCCGCGTGTTACCTTCGGGTGCTTGGTCTGGGCCTCAACCAAGAGGGCTGCTTTCATTGTACTGTTCATCATTTTGCTGTGTACGGCGTGCCGAGGCGCGCACAGTCCGGGGCCGCGCCCAGTTCCCGTAGGCGTTCCTGTGAGACCACTAATGGTGCGCCAGCCGGCGACCGTCTATAGATGGGCATAATCCAGTCCGGATGAGAGCTGCCGTCGTGCTGTCGCAGGCGCACGCGCAGCAAATACGGTAGCGCGACCGCGTCGGCTTTCCAGCGCGGCCCCCAGAGTGGAGGGCTGGTTCTCGGCTTCTGGTACGCGAAGTCGCCGGTCACCTTTTCCATGAGGGTGAGCGTTGTACCAGCTGTGTCCTGCTTGGCTTTTTCCATAGTTTCGGTGTTCAGAGGTAGGTAGTGCAAGCGGAGTCCCCACTCCTCGTCGCTCCCGGCCCAACCCAAGCTGAGGTAGTAGAGGCCGATGTCACCGCGGTGCGCGGGTAGGGGGGCCACAAATTGCAGGCAATCCGCGTCACCGTGGAACAGCAGTCGCGGCGTTTGCCCGTTCGCGGTGATGGTTACCGGGACAGCCTTCAGGAGTAGACTACGCAGCAGTTCCGCCGCGCTGTGTCGTTCATCCAAAGCCGCACCGCGCTGTTCCGAGGTGCTCCAGGAGTTACGTATCAAGCGCAGCACCGAGAACAATGTGGTGAAGAGCAGAATCATGAGTAGCAGTGCGATCTGCAGTTCTAGCAAGGTGAAGGCGCGTGGGGCGGAGAGCCGCTCTGATCTTGGTTGTGTGTGGGGGGTGTTCATGGAGGTCCTGTTGGGGCCTGGCCCAGGCGTAGGCTGTGTAGCTGCAGGCGGCGCTCCTGTCTGACACCGTTTTGCCAGCGTACTTCCACCAGAAGCTCAAACAGTCTTGGCATGGATTGCCGCGTTTTTACCAAGTGTTCTTCTGGGATCGCTTCCCGTATCGTGGTCCTCCATTGCAGTG
>JABABF010000011.1 GCA_014238345.1 Gammaproteobacteria bacterium | reverse complement strand
ATGCGGCACAGCGCGGTGTGGACGCTGGTGGTGCTGCCCGTGTTGTGGAGGAGGGCGATGGTGCGGGTGGCTTGCAGTGGGTGGGAGGGGCAATGGCCGGGGGGCGCTCGCAACCACCAATTGCGTTGACCGCCGATTTGGTGCGAGCAGGTCACCAGCTGTTACTCAACAGCGATCATCTGGCGCCTAGAAGTTCGGCTTTGCCGACCATGGTCTGGGAGGCTCCAGAGGAGGCGGCCGCTTGGGCTACTGCGGTATTGGGAGAGACTGAACTGCGCCTGTGCTCGGATTGTGAAGCGTTGGCGACACGGGTGGGGCATGGCCTGCAAGCGGAGATCCGTGCCGAGACTGAGCGGGCGTTAGCGCAATTGACTCCGCTGCTGAGCGATGATCGGCGGCCTCAGGCAGAGGCTTTGTCAGCCTTGGCGGTGCCGGGCATGGGGCTTGTGCTGAGCGCACAGCTAATCTATGGACTGCGTACCGAGACGGGAGCCAACCGCGCTATTCTCAGCGGTCGTCTCGCCGCTGAGATTGCACTTGCTCGTGCCTTGGAAAAGGCGCTGACATTGCGTCAATTATTACGGCTCGGTCGCCAAGAGCCCAATGTGGCATCGAACTCAGAGGCGCAACGAGCTGCTGAGCGTTTATTAGCTCAGATCGAAGAGGAGATCAACAATATCCTGTTTGAGCAGCGGGTGCGGCGCGAGGCGCTAGCGGGCACCGCTCTGGCTATTTTGGAGCGCTCCGGTCGGCGCGATACCGAGTTATTGTCGGGGGTGCTTCCCCCCGCACCTCTGCCGAGATTGGATCGCATTGATCCGCATGCTGAGTCTCGTTGACTGGGCTTACGTGTATAGCGTCGGAAGTTTCCTTGAATTGGTCATGGCGGCGGCGGCGTGGCGCATTTACGGTACGCTGTGGCAGCTGCTGGTCGACACGGGTCTGGCCTACCTGTCTTTTGTAGCCATTTTGGTCGGGGGGCTACGCCGTGCTGCCGACAGCACGGCATCTGCCTCCCGAGGCATCGTGGCCTTGCAATGGTCCGAGTTGCGCCTCTATTTGGCCTTTATCGTGGTATTTATCGGTGCTGTGCCCAGTGTGACAGTCCATCCTAAGGATTTTGTCTTCGCTGAGAATGATTGCGTATTGAGCAATGCCGACCTGCGTCGTCAGTCCATCCTGCGCCACGCCGATGAGTCGACAGACTACGACTTCCTAGAGTTTGGAGGGCGGCCAGTTTCGGTGCCACTGTGGTGGTGGCTACTCAACAACCTGAGTCGAGGACTGACAGCGGCGGCTATCAATGCCCTGCCTTGTCGACTAGATTTGCGCACACTGGCAGCAGATGTCGCTGCCGCTGCCGTAAAAGATCCGCGCCTGCGCGATGAACTGTTAAATTTTCACCGTGATTGTTGGCGCTTGGCTTATCACCGTTTTGTCAGCGGTGAATCGACTGACATAGAGTCATCTTCTGAGGGCATTGATCTAGAAGCTGATTTGGCGTGGGCTGGGTCGAGTTTTTTCTTGGAGAGTCCAAGCTATTACCGGCAATTGTTTGCCACGCAGGCGGTGCCATCTTTCCCTTATGATGTTGAGCGTGATGAGGCCTTTGCAGCACCTGAGTTTAGCGGTGACGGAGGCTTTCCATCGTGCCGCCAATGGTGGCTTGACAATGATTTGGGCTTGCGTCCCCGATTGCTTGAGACTTTTGGGAGCGGTTTGCGGGCGCGATGGCACTACTTGTCCAAGGGGCGTAGCGAGGCCAGCGATGATGCTTTATTACACGCTGTATTGCGCACAGATAGGTCGCTACAGCGCGGGGTGCTCAAAGGGGATTTGGTGCGCACAGGTTGGTTTTCCCGCATCGCCGATGGCGCGCTGAGTGTCGGGGCAGGTCTAGGTGCGGCACGCTCGGCACCCGAGCTGGCGGTGGCCTTGAAATTGGTGCGCGACACGGCTCCGATTATTCAGTCGCTGGTCTTGCTGTTATTAGTGGTTACGCTACCGCTGTTGCTCGCCGCTGGTTTGTTCCAATTGGATGTGCTGATCGCGCTGAGCTTCGCCTTTGTTTCGGTTGTTTTTTGGAGTTTCTTATTCCGCTTGGTATTTTGGATTGACACCGCCCTCACTGCCGCCATCTTGCCTGATAGCGTTGCGGGGCTATTGGACACCAGTTTCTTTCAACTAGTATTTCAGGCGGTGTTATTTTCTCTCTATGTGGCATTCCCACCGCTGTTCACTTGGTTTTTGGCTGCCACAGGTAGCTCTTTTGGGGCTGAGTTGGCCCATGGCATCAGCGGTGGGGTTGAATTGCCGCAGAGATTATCCACCGCAGGCATCGGGACGGGAACGCGTCCGGCGGCTCTAGGGAAAGGTCAGCGTATCGCTACGAGCCACAGGTGATAGGTATTTGGGCATGGCGGAGCAGGATATTCGCGAGCGTTGTGCACAGAGTGCGCACGACCCCAGCCAATTAGAGTTACTGGCTGCCGTTATCCAGTTTGGCCTGGGGCAAGGCGCTGCTCTGCGGCAAGGGTGGTTCTGCGACTGAATTGATGGGGCGTTTCCTGCGCGAGAGCGCGCCATTGCTTGCACCGGCGAATCGGGTGTAGCACTCGCCTCGCACTGAGATATTTTCCTCAATATTCCCAAATCTATGTTGGCGGTTGGCGGGTGCCCGTTTATTTGTTGGATGATCTAGCTGTCCATGGCGTTGAAGAACGCTTCATCGCTGGCGGTTACTTAGGGGATCAGCTGGTGTCGCATGACGATGGTGGCCTGTTGCGTTGCCGCATTGAGCAAGCGCCAATCTGGCACGAGCGGGGTGTTGTCGCTGTTGCGGGGGGCGGGGAGTTTGGCCGAGCGATTCTTTTTGTTGGCAGCCACTTTGGAGCGTGTTACTCCGGCTTGCCTCGGTGTGTTGGCACTTGCCCGCTCCCCGTCATTGCCGCCCCGTTACGGCACGGTGTCATTGGTTGCCGATGGCCATATATGGCATCATAGCCCCGTTGCCTGATTTTCTGACTCCACCGATGGCCAAACAATACCAGCAGATCAATGATCGCCTCGCTAATTTCATGCGCGAGCAACAGGTTTTTTTTGTGGCCACTGCTGCCGCTGATGGTCGCGTCAATCTATCTCCCAAAGGTATGGATACACTGCGTATCCTAAATGACCGGCGCGTACTATGGCTAAACCTAACGGGTAGCGGTAACGAGACGGCAGCGCATTTGTTGCAATGTAATCGCATCACTGTGATGTTCTGTGCTTTTCATGGTACACCGCTGATACTGAGACTCTATGGAACGGCGCACGTGTATCACCCGCGCGATCGGGAATGGGCACAATTGATCAGCCATTTTGAGCCGCTGCCTGGTGCGCGTCAGCTGATTGATGTCAGTGTTGACTCGCTCAGCACTTCCTGTGGTATGGCAGTGCCTTTTTATGACTACGCAGGAGGGCGCGATGCGCTCCGGCGTTGGGCTGAGAAAAAAGGCGAGGAGGGGTTGCAAGATTATTGGCGAGATAACAACCAACGCAGCGTGGATGACGCTGATACTGGCATACTGCCTCTGGACAATTTGACCTGAGTTGTCGGCGATACCGCCGCTTTTTAACTGCGTCTAGCCCAATCTATGGCCTAACTGTTGGCTCCTGCGTAGAGAGATTCACACTATTTGTCGGCGTTGTCTCGGTGGGGTCAGTTTCCTGTACTGGTGCCTGTACTGGAGCTTCCGCCGGTCGGGTGCGCGCTGTTGGAATCATGCCACCGGCCACCTCAGCAACAGTGGCCAATTGTAGCTGCGGAGTCTCTATTGCGCCCACTGCCAGCAAGAAGCGCCACTGGATAATGCCAAAGGGTCGATTGCCAGTATCAAGCCAATCCCAGTGTGTGGGTCTTGGGTTGTGCGAGCCGATGGCGATGCGGTAACTACTGTCTTTACCCAGTCGCATTTGGGTACGGTTTAGAGAAATCTGCTGGTGGCGGTAGTCATCTGTTTGCAAGAAGCGATTCCATAGCACGACATTGGCAAAATAGCAGGGGGGCATGTGTCCAGTCATCAGCAGGACTTGGTCGGGTGCCAGCACATAGGAGCCAGCGGTGTAGCTATTGTCAAGCGCACCGAGTCCGATATCATCTTGGTTCGCGCCAAAATGCGCGATCTTCCCCAATGTGTTGGGTATATTTGACCACCAATCTGGTGTTGAGCGTTGCATGTCAATGGTGCTAGCGCGCAGGAATTTGATGACTGCGTAGAGGCGGCGGGCGATCTCTGCGTCTGGCAATGGGTCATCCTGAGCCGCTGGTGCGGGTAGCGGCTCTATGCTGAGTATAGGTTGTACTGCTGGGTCGGCTGCAGCGGATATACGGTTTTCATAGTAATGACGGCACACTATATAGCGTGCCTGAGGCTCAGTCCGTAGCCAGTTGTGTCCCGGCCTCGGTGTTGGGCCAAGAAATAATTCGTACTCTCCGTAGCGATTGCTCGGGCGCAATTTGCGGTGGTTGATATGGGCGATGCCGGGGATATTCCAATCGCCGTCTTCAGCGTCGCTACCATGTACGGTGTAGGCAATATACTCCTGCCCCGTGCGCTGTCCACGGATTCGGTAGTCGCGTTGGCCATCGATCAAGCTAAAGTGATATATGGCATCGGGGTTATCGCCGAGGAACTTACGCACCGGTGAGACCATGCGCACAAAATAGGGACGCAATGCGTCTCCCTCTAGATAGAACTCGCAGGCGGCACCTAGTAAATGGCTCAGATAGCGCTGTCCTTCGACGATGTCATCTGGGGCACCGCTGAAGTAGTGAGTTGAGATTTCGCGCAGGGTAGTCGTTAGCAATTGCATGGCGACCGTGCTTTGTGCGCCGCCATGGGGTGCGCTGGCTCCCAGTGCGGCCAGCGCACCCGCTCCAAGCCCGGCTCGGCGTAGGAACTGGCGCCGAGCTAGCTGCGGCGCATCTGCGCCACCGGCGGTGGGCGGGTGGTCGAACTCGCGTTGAGTAGACATTGTTTTGTCCATTCCTAATTAGGTGTGCCAGCTATCGATATACAGAAATAGTGTTACCGGAGCCGCTCTGGGGAGGGCAATCCCCGAGCCGAGGCAAAAGATATCACACGCAGGCGCGGGCGTGGTACCTCCCCCTCCGCCAGCATGAAGCGCCAATGAATCTGGCCAGAGCGTCGGCCAGCGGTATCCAGCCAGTTGGCGGCATTTGGGTTGTGCGCTGAGATGGCGATTCGATAACTGCCATCTGCGCCGAGTTGGAGTTGAGTGCGGTTTAGTGAAGTAGAGCGGTAGCGAAAATCTCCCGATTGTAAGAAGTGGTTGCTAAGCACGACATTGGCAAAATAGCAGGTGGGCAGTTTCCCATCCATCAGCAACACTTGCCCTGGCTCCAGTAGGTAGGCACCAGAGATGTAGGTATTGTCAATAGTTGCCCGATGATTTTTCTGCCCCATACTGGCAAGATTAAAGGGTGCGCCGACTTGGTTGGGGACAGTAGAGGCAAATGGCAGCTCGTGGGTTTTAAAATCGATGGTGCTGGAGCGTAGGAACTGGATTACGGCCAGCAGTCGTTGCGTTAATTCGCTGTCTGACAACTGCTTTGGCGGTGGTAATTTGTGGATTTGTTCAATAGTTGGCAATGGGTTGATGCTGGGGTCATTGCCTGCGGACAGATGGTTTTCATAGTAGTAACGGCAGACTACATAGTGCGTTTGGGCATCGGTTTGGAGCCAGTTGCGTGCATGACCGGGCTCTGGCCCAACATGAATCTCGTAGTCCCCGCGCCGGTTGCGGTAGTGGAGTTGCCGGTGGTTGATATGTGCGGTGCTCGGGAGATTCCACTGCCCGCGCTGTCCCGCACCACCGTGTACGGTGACACCCAGGTATTCACGCCCGGCGCGCCGCCCGCGGATGGTGTAGCCATACCGTCCATCGATCTGGCTGAGGTAGTAGATGCCGTCGGGATTATCGCCGAGAAGTTTACGTATTGGCGATGTGGTGCGGATAAAATAGGGATGCATCGGGTCGCCATCAACGTATAACTCGAAGGCGGCACCAAGTAACTGAGCCACATAGCGGTAGCTCTCGGCGATCTCGTCCGGCGAGTAGCGCTGTGTGGTGATGTAGTGCGTGGCGATCTCATCCATGGTGTCGGCGAGCAACCTCATGGCCGCCTGACTTTTGGTGGCCACGCCCGTGCTGCGCCGCTGCGCCTTGGCGACGATCTCCTCGGCCT
>JABABF010000010.1 GCA_014238345.1 Gammaproteobacteria bacterium | reverse complement strand
CTGGGTAGCACAGTAACACTTTCTCAGGAAGGAACAGATGATGTCATTGAAGATGCTATCCCAATGAACGCGCTACAAAATGACCAGCGGCTGGTATTCCGAGTCATACTGAGCAATAATTTCGATCTATTGGTCAATGCAGCAGGCTTGCAACCCGCGTTGCGCCTCTACGAAATCGGTGTCGGCGACTCGACTCTACAGGAGGTGGAGGGTGGGCAGCGACTCAATGTGCAGCGGCTACTACAAAAAGTCAGTGAGGCTCCGCTGACACCAGATATGGACAATCACTGGGATGCCGACGACTTCGTTATTGGGCTACGTATTTTGAGTGGCTTTGAGAGCGTGGATTTGGCTCACAATATCGAGCTGCCCGCCACCGCCACACCAGATCTCGTGCTGGGACTTGGCAACGCTATGCTCGCCGACAGCGCCCTGGATGTCAATGGCGACTCCCGACAAGACGGCGATGATCTGCGACTGATCTTGCGCCAGCTCAGCGGCGCTCCAGCGGCGCTACTCGGCGGCGCTGGGGCTTCACTGGCCGGGCGTGATGCCCAGGCAGTGATGGCGGCAATCGATCACTTTTTAGCCCACTAGGGAAGGCCTGATTGATTGACCTCTCGGGGTCAGACAACGGATCAGCGTATATTGCAATCTTGGATTTCTAGCAGCTGGAGAATTGGTAGCACGCATTAACACCATACGGGACATTAGCCGCCCTCTTCCTCACGCTCCGAGGGTGCTAAGTCAGACACTATGAGCCGCAGTTGCATCAACATTGAGGCCGCCACATAAATAGAGGAGTAAGTGCCGATCAACACGCCGATGGTCAGCGCCAAGGCAAAGCCCCGAATCAACTCGCCACCCGCCACCAGCAAAACAATCAGCACCAGCAATGTGGTTAACGAGGTGATCAGTGTACGCCCCAGCGTCTGGGTCAGCGACAGGTTGATGATATCGCGCGGCGTAGCGCGACGCAGGCGGCGGAAATTCTCGCGGATGCGGTCTGAAATGACCAAGGTGTCGTTGAGAGAGTAGCCAATCACCGCCAACAGAGCGGCCAATACAGTCAGATCGAACTCCCAACGCAACAGCGAAAACAGCCCAAGCGTGATCAGCACATCGTGCAACAGCGCGATGACAGCGCCGAAAGCAAACTTTAGTTGGAAGCGAAAGGCAACATAGATCATCACCAAGCCCAGCGCAGCCAGCAGTGCAAGTCCCCCGCTCTCACGCAGCTCAGAGCCGACCTGCGGGCCGACGAACTCGAGGCGGCGCAGGCTGCCACCCGGCCCCGACGACGATAATAGCGCCACCAAATCACTGCCATCGTCATGTACCGAACTGCCGGGCAGGCGCACCAACAACTCGCGCTCTGAACCAAAATGCACAACCCGTGCGCCCTCGTAACCACCACGCTCTAAAGTGCCGCGCAGTTGTTCTAAATCCACCACCGTAGTATAGCTATATTCCACCAGTGTGCCGCCGGTGAAGTCCAGCCCCAACGCCAACCCCTGCACACCCAGCGAGACCAGTGAGGCAAGCAACATAGCCGCTGAGCACAGCGCCGCTGGCAACGACAGCGCCATAAAGTCCAAACTCTCAATGCGGCGGCGGTTGCTCACGATGACTTGCCCTCCACAGCGCGGTTGCGCGGCCAGCCCAGATGCAGGTGCTTGATGCGCCGACCTCCATAGACCCCGTTGACCACAGCACGGGTAAGGAAAATAGAGCAGAACAACGAGCTGATGATGCCGAGCGACAAAGTGACGGCAAAGCCGCGCACTGGTCCGGTGCCAACAATGTAGAGAATCAGCGCCACCAGCAAAGTGGTCAAGTTGGCATCCAAAATAGTGGTCATAGCGCGCTCATAACCGGCGTGGATGGCGCGTTGTGGCGACAGACCACCGATCAATTCCTCGCGGATGCGTGAATAGATCAGCACATTGGCATCCACCGCCATGCCGACCGTCAACACCATACCGGCGATGCCGGGCAGTGTCAGCGTCGCCGACAATAGCGACATCAACGCCACCAGTAAGGACAGGTTAGCGACCAATGCCAGCGAGGCAGCAATGCCAAAGAGCTGATACCAAGCCACCATAAACAACAGCACCAACAGCAGACCAATCTGCACCGAGCGTAGCCCCTTCGCCACATTTTCCGCCCCGAGCGAAGGCCCCACGGTGCGCTCCTCAATAAATTCCAGAGGCGCAGAGAGCGCCCCAGCACGCAATAGCAACGATAATTCGGCCGCCTCCGCTGGAGAATCAAGGCCGGTAATCTGGAAACGCGAGCCCAATGCGCTACGGATCACCGCCAAGCTGATCAATTCCTTGCTCTGGTATTTCTCGCCTATGTCAACGAGAGCCGCCGCCAAATCACTCGTCCCGGCAGTACGGGTGCGCCGCTCAATAAACAGCACGCCCATGCGGCGCCCTACATTGTTGCGCGATGCCTGATTCATCGCCGCACCGCCCAGGCTGTCCAGCGAGATAATTGCCGCTGGCTGACTGTTCTCATCATAGCCCGGCGAGGCTCCGGTTACACTCTCGCCTTTGACGATGGTGCTACGCAATAGCCACGCCCCCTCAGAACTGCTTGAGGCATCGCGGAAACGGAAGAATTCACGCTCCAGTGGCGGGCTACTCGCCAACGCCTCCAGCCGGAACTCCAGATTGGCAAACTTGCCGAGCACCCGCTTGGCCTGAGCGGTGTCCTGAACCCCAGGCAGTTCGACAACAATGCGAGAGCGCCCCTGACGCTGCACCAGCGGCTCGGCCACCCCCAGCTCATTGACTCGATTGCGCAGAATGCCAAGATTCTGCTCCACCGCATAATCAATGTATTCCCTACGGCGCTCCGGGGAAAAATCCAAGCGCAGCCCAAGCTCAGATTCCAAGCCGCTGTCGCCACCACTGCGCTCCATGCGCAGTTCAGAAAAATCATCAGCGAGCAGTTTGCGTAGCGCTTGCAGGCGCTCGTCATCGCCAGCGCGCAACAGAATATAACCACCCTGCTCATCTGGTGGCGACAGATCGACGACAACGCGCAGGCGTTGCGCGCGCAGGGTGCGCCGCAGCTCATCTGCCCAATTTTTCATCAATGTACTAAGGTGACTCTGGGTGTCAACCTGCAATAAAAAATGCACACCGCCACTGAGATCCAGCCCCAAACTCATCGGCTGGCCACCCATTGATGACAGCCAATCGGGCGTGGTGTCGGCACGGTTCAACGCCACCACATGACCGGCTCCCAGCACCTTCTCGGCCAGCTCGCGAGCGCGCAGTTGGTCTTCATCTTGCATCAGGGGTAACAAAAAGCCCCCGTCATCCCACTGAGCCGCCTCAAAGGCGATGCCCGCCGCACTCAGGCTCTGCTGCACGGTTGACAGCTCGGTGACTCCCAACTGTTGACGGCTACTCTCGGCACGAACTTGGATCGCCGCCTGTGGCCGGAAAAAATTTGGCAACGAATAAAAGACACCAAAAGCCAGCACGAGCAGAATGAGGGCATTCTGCCACCAGCTATAGTGATTGAGACGCTGTGGTGTGAGTTGCGCTGGCATGTGCCGTTTCCTGCTGTCTGGGGAGATTTTAACCCAGCCACTGCCGCGCGTTGTGAAACAGCCTAAGCCATGGCGCACTCTCTCCCCAATCGGCAGGGACGTAGGAATACTGAGCGGTGCGGAAAGCGCGTTCGGGATGTGGCATCATAATCGTTACTCGGCCATCAGCTGAACATAGACCCGCCAATCCAAACGGCGCGCCCGCCGGGTTGGCCGGGTAGCGTCCGGCGATGTCCCCGCGGTGATCAATATAGCGCAAGGCTACACAGTGAGCAGATTCCAAGCGAGCCAGAGCGCCGTCGGCGGCAACTGAAAAATCGGCGCGACCCTCGGCGTGAGCCACTGGCACGGGCAGCTGGCTACCAGCCATGCCACTGAGTAGCAACGATGGTGAGTTCTGTAGTTCCACCATCACCCAACGCGATTCAAAGCGCCGCGAACGGTTGACGGCGAAGCGAGGCCAGTCTTTGCTGCCTGGAATCCACTGTTGCCACAGGGGATCAGCTAACATCTGGCAACCGTTGCAGATGCCGAGGGCAAAGCTATCTGTACGTGTCAAGAAGGCCGCCATCGCATCGCGGCTACGCGCATCCCCGGCCAGTGCAGCGGCCCAGCCGCGACCGGCACCGAGTACATCGCCACAGGAAAAGCCTCCACAAGCGGCTAGACCTTGGCAGTCGGCCAGCGTCTGGCGACCAGTGACCAGATCTGTGGTATGCACATCAAGGCATTCGAAACCAGCACGGTCGAAGGCCGCCGCCATCTCGTAGTGACCGTTGCTACCACGATCGCGTAGCACAGCAAGACGCGGGCGGGCACCGGTGTTGATATGGGGCACAGCAGTGGGGTCGAAGCTCAGCTGCTGCACCGCCAGCCCGCCATCGGTCTCGTCGGCGACGGCCTCGAACTCCTCGCGTGCACAGTCTGGATGGTCGCGTAGGGATTGCATGCGGTAGCTGGTCTCTTGCCACAGCGACTGCCACTCAGCGCGATCACCGCAGAGCAATTCCTCACCCGCGCTGAGAAAACGTAGTGGTGCGCCGGAGCCAGTCGGTCGACCCAAGCTGTACAGGCAGCTATCCGGCAGGCCGTGACGGCGGCAACGCTCGCGCACCGCCGCCTCGTCGCCACACTGCACAACCGCCCCCAATTCCTCATTGAACAGCTGCGCCAATGCAAACGCATCGTCTCCCACCGCTGGCAACTCGACATCAAAGCCAAGCCGACTGGCAAAGCTCATCTCGCATAGACAGGCAAACAGACCCCCGTCAGAGCGGTCGTGGTAGGCCCATAGCAAGCCCTCGGCGAGGCAGTCCTGCACAGCGGCAAAGAAGGCGCTGATATGAGCTGCGTTATCTAGATCGGGCGGCGCACCGAGCTCGCGTCCATACACTTGAGCTAGGCAGGAACCCCCCAGACGTGCACAACCAGCGCCCAGGTCGATCAACAACAGAGTGCTGTTCGGCACATCGCGTAGCTGCGGAGTCAGCGTCGCGCACACATTGGCCACCGGAGCGAAGGCAGAAATCACCGGCGAGAGCGGCGCAGCGACTCGGTGACGGCCGCCACTGGGAGTCGTCCAGCGCACTTCCATTGACAGCGAGTCTTTGCCGACCGGTACTGCAACACCCAAATCCACGCACAGCGAGCTCAGCGCCTGCACCGCATCATGCAGCTGATGCTGCACTAGGGCACTCTGATTGCCCTCGGTGCTGGCGGACATCCAATTAGCTGACAGCACGGCTGCCGTCAGTGCAGCGCTCGGCTCGGCGGCGGACAGCGGCGCAGCAACGAGGTTTGTCAGCGCCTCGCCAACCGCCATCCGCGCGGCGGCGGCAGGGCTGTAGACAGCCAGCGGAGTGCGCTCACCCAGCGCCAGCGCACCGCCGAGTAGCGTATCGTAGCCCAATGCCACCGTAGCGACATCGGCCACTGGCACTTGCCACGGCCCCACCAGCTGATCACGGCAGGACAGCCCACCCACCGTACGATCGCCGATGGTGATCAAAAAGTTCTTGGCCGCCACCGTCGGGAATTTCAGGATGCGATGTGCCGCATCATCGACAGCGATGCCAGCACCCAGTCGATGACTTTTCTGCACGGAAAGTTTTAATTGTCGATCAGCTCGTCGATTGCCAGTGCGCTGATCGGGGGCAGCCAGAAACAGGTGGGGCAACGGCAGCTCCAGTGGAGCGGGTGGATCACCATCATGCACCACAAAAAGGCCCTTGCTCGACCGCGGCTTCCGCTGGCGATGGCGCAACACGCCGACCTCGGCCCATGGACAGTCCTCCCGTGCACACAGCAACACAAAAGCGTCCAGAGAGTCGCGCCGCACAATCAACACAAAACGCTCTTGGGCTTCGTTACACCACAGCTCCAGCGGCGATAGACTGGCATCGCCGCTGGGGATGGCTCGCAAATCAACTTCGGCACCGAAGCGAGCCGTCCACTTCTCTTCCAGCCGCACTTTTTCCAACCGTTGGCGAATGTCAGACCCATCTTTTAGCAGCTGCT
>JABABF010000009.1 GCA_014238345.1 Gammaproteobacteria bacterium | reverse complement strand
TTGACACCACCACCAGCCCGGTGGAGGCGGGGCTGGGCTTTGTCGTTTCACCAGCGCGGCGGCATTGCGGCGATTTTCCGGGGGCGGCGCGTATCTCGGCGGAGCTGGCCACCGGCTCTGCCCGCCGCCGAGTCGGATTGCGCCCCGAGGGTCGCCAGCCAGTGCGCGCTGGAGCGCAGCTGTTGTTTGGGGGGCGCTCGGTTGGCCATATCAGCAGTGGAGGCTTTGGCTCTAGCGTTGGCGCTCCCATCGCCATGGGCTATGTCGAGGTCTCTCTGGCAACCCCGGGGCAGCCTCTGACGGCTGTGGCGCATGGGCGTGAGCACCTGCTGCGCGTCGTTGCCATGCCCTTCACCCCCCACCGCTACCACCGCCCACCTACAGGAGTCTGAGTATGAAGAGATACAGCCCCACGCATGAATGGTTCGATGACGATGACAACAGTGTTGGCATCAGCGAGCACGCCGTCCAAGAGCTGGGCGATCTCGTTTTTCTGGAGCTGCCTCCAGTGGGGACGATGGTCACGGTGGGGGAATCCGTGGCAGTGATTGAGTCAGTCAAGGCGGCCAGCGGCATCAATGCCCCGCTCAGTGGTGAGATCACCGCCGTTAATGAAGCGTTGGTCGAGGTGCCAGAGGCGCTGACGCAGACCCCCAACACCTGGCTATTCAAGCTCGCCCCCAATGCGCCTGAGGAGCTAGAGGAACTGATGGATGAGACAGGCTATCTCGACTCGCTGGAAGGCTAGCGATGAGCGATAGCTGGGAAGTTGCCGACATGGGGGCTCAAGTGAGCCGTACTGGAGCTGATGCAGAGCGGGAGAAGACAGTGGCTCCGGCGCCCAATGAAGCGGGGCACAGCTCGGCGACTTTAGCAGCTGCCGCGCCGTGTGGCGAGCGCGAATCATCCCAGCTTCATGCGGTCGGCACGCGAGCTGAGGAGAGTTACGCCCAACAATTTGCGCTTCCCGTGGGCGAACATAAACCCCTCATGCGCTCGCTCAACCAGCCCCCTCCAGCTGAGCCGACACCGCAACCAGTTACGCCGCGACTCTTAGATGCGCCCTCGTCCTTTGTGGAGCCACGACCCTTCGTCGCTCGACACATCGGTCCAGATGATGCCGAGCTGGAGCAGATGCTACAGACGGTCGGTGTGTCCAGTCTCAAGGCGCTGGTTGAAGCTGTGGTACCGCCCGTCATCCGCCGCGCCCAGCCGATGCGGCTGCCAGCACCGCTGGACGAGGCTGGGGCACTGGCTCGCCTCGCCAATTACGCCGCCGAGAACCAGTGCCTGACCCCGCTAATTGGCATGGGTTACCACGGCACCGTGACCCCACCCGTTATTCAACGAAATGTGTTGGAGAATCCGGCCTGGTACACCGCCTATACCCCTTATCAGCCAGAGATTAGCCAGGGGCGCCTAGAGGCTCTGTTGAACTTCCAGACTGTCATCACCGAGTTGAGTGGTATGGAGGTCGCCAACGCCTCACTGTTGGACGAGGCCACTGCCGCCGCCGAGGCGATGGCGATGACCCTACGCATCGCCAAGCGGCGTGAGGGCTGTTTTCTCATCGATCCAGAACTGCATCCGCAGACTTTTGCGGTGTTGCATACACGGGCTGAGCCGTTGGGGCTGCGGTTGGTACGTGGCACAGCGCAGGCGGCGGCGGAGCTGCCCGAGGGCTGCCTTGGGGTGATCTTGCAATATCCGGGCAGTGGCGGTGCAGTGCCTGATTTGCGGCCGGCCATCGCGGCGGCGCATGCGGCGGGGGCGCTGGCCATCGTCGCCGCCGACCCACTGGCATTGGCTTTGCTGACCCCGCCCGGCGAGCTGGGTGCCGACATTGTCTTGGGCTCTACTCAGCGCTTCGGTGTACCGCTGGGCTGTGGGGGTCCGCATGCTGCCTACTTCGCCACTCGCGAGCGCTTTCGTCGCCAGCTGCCCGGGCGCTTGGTCAGTGTCTCAATAGATAGCCACGGGCGACCAGCTTACCGCCTTGCCCTACAGACCCGCGAGCAACACATCCGGCGCGAGCGAGCCACTTCCAACATCTGCACCGCGCAGGTGCTGTTGGCGGTGATGGCGGGCAGCTATGTGGTCTGGCATGGAGCCGAGGGTCTGCGAGCCATCGCCCGCCGCACACACGGGGCGGCGGCGGCCTTTGCGGTGGCGGCACAGGCATCGGGTTATCGGTTGCGCCATGAAGCCTTCTTCGACACAGTGGTGCTGGAAGTGGGCGCGGCGCAGGCTCAGCGGCTGGCTACGGCGGCACGGCAGGCGGGTTTCAATCTGCGCCTGCTAGATGGCGGTGTGGCGCTGGGTTTCAACTTTGACGAGACCAGCGATGATGCAATACTCAGGCGGTTGGCGACAGCGCTGGGGCTGGGGTCGGTAGAAGCCATTGCCCAGACCGCATTGAGACTGCCAGAGGGATTGCGGCGGCGCAGTAGCTTTTTACGCCAAGAGCTGTTCCGGCGCTATCGTTCAGAGACTGAGATGATGCGCTATCTGCGGCGGCTGGCGGATAAAGATCTGGCGTTGGACCGCACTATGATCCCGCTTGGCTCCTGCACGATGAAACTCAACGCCAGCGCCGAAATGATGCCGATCAGCTGGCCGGGTTTTAGCGCCTTGCACCCCTACGCACCAGCCGACCAGCTGCGCGGCTATGCACGGTTGGTGGCGGAGCTAGAGAACTGGTTAGCTGAGGCCACTGGTTATGCTGCGGTGTCCCTGCAGCCTAATGCTGGCTCGCAGGGGGAGTTCGCCGGGCTGTTGGCGATACGCAATTGGCATCGGGCGCGGGGTGAGGAACAGCGCGATATCTGCCTGATCCCGGCTTCGGCGCATGGCACCAACCCGGCCTCGGCGGCGATGGCGGGGATGCGGGTGCTAACGGTCGCCTGCGATACTAGCGGCAATATAGATGTGGCTGACTTACGGGTCAAGGCGAGGAAACACAGCGGGCAGTTAGCGGCGCTGATGGTGACCTATCCCTCCACACACGGGGTGTTCGAAGAGGCGATCGGTGAGCTGTGCGAGGTGGTGCATGAGCATGGTGGGCAGGTCTATATGGACGGAGCCAACCTGAACGCGCTGGTGGGGTTGGCCTCGCTGCCTGACTTCGGGGCTGATGTCAGCCACTTGAACCTACACAAGACCTTCTGCATTCCGCACGGCGGTGGCGGCCCCGGGGTGGGGCCTGTGGCGGTGGCGGCGCATCTAGTGGACTATCTGCCGGGAGACCCGCTGAGCGGTGAGAAGACAGCAGTGGGCGCTGTATCGGCGGCGCGCTGGGGTAATGCGGGCATTCTGCCGATCGCTTGGGCTTACATCGCTATGATGGGCGCGGGCGGGCTATTAAAGGCGAGCCAAGTAGCGATTTTGAGCGCCAACTACATCGCGCAGCGACTGGCGGCACACTACTGCGTGTTGTATACCGGTCGCGATGGGTGGGTGGCGCACGAGTGCGTTATCGACTTGCGCTCACTGAGGAAGCAGAGTGGGCTCAGCAACGAAGATGTGGCGAAGCGTCTGATCGACTACGGTTTCCACGCCCCGACGATGTCCTTCCCGGTGCCCGGAACCCTGATGATTGAGCCGACTGAGTCCGAGGGACTGGTAGAGATCGACCGCTTCTGCGATGCGATGATAGCGATACGCGGGGAGATTGCCCGGGTAGAGGCAGGTGAATGGCCCCATGATGACAACCCGCTGGTAAACGCCCCACACACAGCGCAGAGCGTGATGGGCGAGCTGTGGGAGCACCCCTACACACGGGCGGAGGCGGCGGCATGGGCGGCGGTTCCTGGCGGCTCCGAAGTGGCGGGTGGCGCGGTGAAATACTGGTCGCCAGTAGGGCGAGTAGACAGCGCTTGGGGAGATCGGAATTTGCGATTGTTGGATGGAGATAAGAGGTGAAGCGGAAAGGCTGGTGCATTGGATGAGCACTTTGTCTTCTGCTTCTGCCCAACATGTTTTCAATAACGCCGCCGACTTTCTGACTTACGCTCAGCATCCCGCAGCTCTTTAATATAGCGCCTATGTCGAACATATCGCTTATGATCTTTATCTGTCCTTCTTGATCTAGGTAGCTGTAGCTCCTCAATCTTTTTTATGGCTTGCGCCACTTGTTGCTGCGACAGAACACGTCTGGTTTTCGATTTGATATAACGAATGCAGTCTAAGCCTTGGGTGACATTAGCTGGCAGCTTGGTTTTAATGTTGCAGTCTCCTACAAAAGCGATGACCGAGTGTAGTTGGCTCTCGTTCAGCTCCAATACCCTCTCTAATGCTTTGATATGACCGTAGTTTTGGTGCATTGGGTTTTGGAACTTCTGTTTTCTTTTATAGATAGTTTGCGTCCATGTTTTGTCGTACTCCGACCCAAAAATCCATCCGGTCATATTTTTTGTCTCTATAACAAATACACCATACACCGAGACCAATATATGGTCTATTTGTGTGGAGCCATGGCCGCTAGTTGGCAGCGTAATGTGGTTGATCAGGTGGTAAATATTGGGGTTGAGCTGCTGGTTGACCCAGAGCTGCACTCGGCCTTCTCCCACCTTTCCTTTGATATGGGGTACATAGCTGTTCAGGATTAGCAGAAATACTACACATGCAAAAACCCATATCATTAATAACATGTCTTCCTACCGGGACATTTTTTTCTTGTACTATTGAACCACTCAACAAATCAGAGTTTCCTTTAGTCCTCGTCAAAAATCATACCTATTTATCACCGCTTTCCATCCACATACAGCTGTCGCTCAAACTTAAGTCGATAGGGGGTGCTCTCCCCTTCAGCTAGTGCCTGCACTTCGAAATACAACGTATCACGATGCCCAAAACGCAATGGGGCTAAGTAGTAAATTGCCCCCGCTTCGCGTACCTCTTGAAAGTTCAGCGGGTGCGTATGTATTAGATCGGTCATGGTGCCGCTGAGCTCGGCGCTAACCCCCTCGCCACTCGTGCCCGTGCCATTTTCCTCAGCTGTTACCACCGTTGCCTCTCCCGCAGTGCTCGCCGACCTCCCCATCCGCCGCAACGAGATATTGATGACGGCACGATTGCGCGAGCGGATGATGCCAATGGCTGCGGCGACCTCTGGTGGCAGAAAGCTGCTGTAGAGCAGGCTGTAATGCAATACATAGTCGCCAAAACGGCGCTCGTTGTCGGCCACTGCCTGATTGCGGCGCTCGGCATCGGTGGTGGCCGCCCCGCGCGCCGCAAGCGCTTGTTGCGATGGCAATGTAATGGTTAAAATCGCCGATAAAGCGGCTAATATGATCAAAAAAGACGCTAAAATACGCCATCTTGCGGGAGGCATCTGGGCGATCATTGGCTCCCCTAGCGGCTGAAGTGGTACATCACTGTATGTGCACACAGCTTGGGGCAGTGCCGCGCCGCTGTGCTCTCCACTCCCGCCGCATTGAGCATGTAGCGTCCCACCACGCGGATTTGCCGCTCGCGGCACAGCTGTTCGAAGTCGGCTACGGTCCACGGGCGCACGGCATACTGCTCGGTCTCAACCCCGCTCGTCGTGGCCAGTGGCTCCGCCCCCGGCAGGGGGCCGCCGCGCAGGGTGTCCCAGCGGCTACGCCAGTGGGCGTAGTTACGAAAACTGACGATGCCGCGCTGCCCCACGCGCAACATCTCGTCTATCAGGCGCAGTGGGCGAGCCACTTCCTGCAAGGTGTAGGTCATCACCACCACATCGAAGCTGCTGTCGCAGAAATTGGCCAAGCCGCGGTCTAAATCCTGCTCCACAACCTGTAAGCCAGCCTCTAAGCAGTGGCTGATGTTGTCTGGGTTGATCTCCAGCCCCAAGCCCTGCACATCTCTCTCAGCCTCAAGCCGTAGCAATAGGCTACCGTCGCCGCACCCCAAATCCAGTACCTGTGCGCCCATCGGCACCCACCCCACCAGATGATCCAAGTCGCGTCGTGCGCGTCTCTCTTCGGGTCTGCCGCGACTAGTTGCCACCGTTACCGCTGGCTCCCCAGCGGTGTCCGCCGTCATGCTCTGGCCCCCGCCGCCACTCGTTGCAGGTAGCCGCGCAACACAGCATCAAAGCGCGGCACGGGTAGCAGGAAGGCATCATGGCCTTGTGGGGCGTTGATTTCGGCGTAGCTGACGCGCCGTCCAGCCCCCAGCATAGCCCGCACCATCTCGCGTGAGCGTGCCGGCGCAAAGCGCCAGTCGCTGCTGAACGACACCACTAAAAACTCAGCCTGAGCTCTTTTGAAGGCCTGCATGGGATCGTCGTTGTACTCGCGCGCCAAATCGAAATAGTCCAGCGCACGGGTGAGTAGCAGATAGCTGTTGGCATCGAAGCTGTCGGCGAATTTATCGCCTTGGTGGCGCAGGTAGCTCTCCACTTGGAAGCGGACATCTGTCGCTTGGCCGCGCTCGAAGCTGCCTTCGTACAGGTCGCGGCCAAACTTCAGCGCCATCAGGTCGTCGGACATATAGGTCAGATGGCCGATCATGCGAGCGATGGCGAGACCTTTGTTGGGCATGGTGCCGCGCTCTAGATAGCGTCCGTTAGTGAAATCGGGATCGGCGGTGATAGCCCGTCGTGCAATCTCGTTGAAAGCGATGTTCTGCGCCGTCAACTTCATCGCTGAGGCCAAGACGATGCCGTGGCGCATTGCCTCGGGGTATTCCAGTGCCCAGCGTAGCACCTGCATACCCCCTAGGCTACTGCCTACCACCGCGGCCCATTGCTCAATGCCCAGCACATCCATCAGCTGCTGTTGGCAATGCACCCAGTCGCGCACCCGCACCGGGGGAAAATCCGGCCCGTACGGCTCACTGCCATCGGGCTTCTGGCTGGTCGGCCCGGTACTGCCCGAGCAGCCGCCGATGTTGTTGGCACAGATAATGTAGAAGCGATTGGTGTCGAAGGCCTTGCCGGGGCCGACATAGACCTCCCACCAGCCGGGCTTGCTCTCTCCTTCGTAATAGCCAGCGACATGGTGATCGCTACTCAGCGCATGGCAGATCAAGATGGCGTTGGAGCGCTCTGCATTCAGTGCGCCGTAGCACTCATAGACCAATTCGTAGCTGGGCAACTCAATGCCGCAGGCCAGCATCAAGGGGGTGTCGAAGTGCCGCTGTTGCGGTTGCACTAAGCCGACCGAATCCGCAGGCCACTCAGACATCGCGCACTAGTTGGAGACACCGACGACAAGCCGGAATGGCAAGCCGAGTTGAATCGCCCACTGGCGGAGCATCACTTCCCCCACATTGATCAGCACAAAAAGCACAATCGGCGAGAAATCTAGGCCACCGAACGACGGCATAAGACGTTGTATCGGAGCCATCATCGGTGCCACCAGCTGTTGGCACAGCATCAAGGCCGGGTGGGATTGATGCGGGTTGAGCCAGCTCATGATAATGCTCAGCAATAGGCAAAAAAAAGCGATGTCCAGCGTCAGATGAGCGATGCCTATCATGCTCCACAGCACGGCCGACCCCCACTGCCCATCCAGCGAGTAGCCATGTAGAGCGGCTTGACAGACGATGGCGCTAAGCCCACAGAGGATCGCCGCTCCCAGCGTCCCTAGATCCACTGGCCCCAGTGTCGGCAGGAAGCGCTGGAACAGCCCTACTGGCAGTTGGGTAATGCGCACGATTTGCTGAGAGAGCGGGTTGTAATAGTCAGCGTTGGTGATGTGTAGCATAAAGCGTAACACCAGCGCAACGGTGTACAGCCAAAAGCCGATGCGTAGTAGTTGCGCGGTGATGTCCAGCGCCATTTTTAATCTCTCCGGCGTTGTGTGTGGTGTGGTGGTGGGAGTGCTGTGAGGGCGCTTCGCCGAGCGGCGCATGGCGCAATGACAGCATTGATGCGTAGCGCCTTCATCGCCCTTCTCGCCATGCTCATCAGCTCTTTGCGGCGGCGGCCAGCTGCCGCGAGCGGCTTTCGGCGGCGGCGACTGTGCGACGCAACAGCGTCTCCACACCCTCGTTTGTACTGTCGCCTTCCAGTACCGTCAGCGCCGCTTCGGTCGCCCCGCCTGGCGAGGCCACGCGGCGGCGCAGTTCGCCGACCGCTTCATCGCTGTCTGCCGCCAGTCGCGCCGCTCCCAGCGCCGTCTGGGTGGCGAGGCGACGAGCTAGCGCAGGCTCCAGCCCCCGCTCTTGGGCGGCGGTTTCCAGAGCCTCAATGATGCGGAAGAAATAGGCGGGACCGCAGCCGGAAATGGCCGTCACCGCATGCAAAGCATCCTCATCTGCAACCCAGAATGTGCCGCCAGCAGCGCCCATTACTCGCTCGGCGAGCTGCCGCTCGGTCGCTGTTACCGAGTCGTCGGCGTAGAGTCCAGTGATGCCTTGGCCGACTAGCGCTGGAGTATTGGGCATGCAGCGCACTAGCGGCACTTCGGTGCCGAGCCGTGCGGCCAGCGCAGCGGTTTCCACGCCAGCGACAATTGAGAGCACTAGTGGGCGGCGCTTTTGAAATGCGGTTGCCAAACCGGCGACGGCCAAGTCCAGCTGCTGTGGTTTTACCGCCACTACCAGCGCGTCCACCTCGGCGGCGACAGCGTGGTTGTCGGTGCCTACTACCGCGCCTGGCAATGCGGCGGCAAAACGCTCGCGGCTGGCGGCGAAGGGATCTGCAGCCCGCAGCGCTGTGGTGGAAACCCCGCTGCGCACCAGGCCGCTGGCCAGTGCCAACGCCATATTGCCTGCGCCGATAAAGCCGACGCTGGGCAGCTGAGAGTCTAGGCGGCCTTCCACTTGATGTTGCACCCTATGCTCGGAAGCTGTGTCGTCGATACTGCTTTGCCAGCCAACAGCTGGTCGGTGGCAGCGCGCAGATCAGCGCCGCTTACCGCCTCATCGTTTCCCGGTCGAGAGGCATCAAAGCGCCCGCGATAGACGCAACGCAAATCGCTGTTGCAGAGGAATAAGTCTGGAGTGCAGGTTGCTTGGTAAGCGCGCGCCACTTGTTGGCTTTCGTCGTACAGATAGGGAAAGGGGTAGCCTCGCTCATGGCAACGCTCGGCCATGCGCTCAGGGGCATCGTCGGGGTAGTTTTCGACATCATTGGCGTTGATGGCGACGATGCCGAGGCCGTGCGGTGCATAGTCGCGTCCAAAGGTTAGTAGCTCGTCCTCAATATGTAGCACGAAAGGGCAGTGGTTACAGATGAACATTACTAGCAGGCCGTGCTCGCCACAGCAGTCATCGCGGCTACGCAACAGACTGTCGGCGGCGGGTTCTGGCAGCTGAAAATCGGGGGCGATAAAGCCTAGCGGAGGCATAGTGGATGGGGTCAGTGCCATGTTCAATTGAGGAGCTGCGCGAATGCTCAAATTATACGGGCATCATCTGCGCTCACAGCAGAGTGGGGTGGCAGGGTGACCCTACAGGGATGTCTGAATAGTGCGCTCAGCTGACCATCTGGCGGCCAGAGACTAAAGATTGCACCTTGGATCGTCGGCTCGTAATACACCGCCAATCTGTTGTCTGCTCCGAGCAGACAATAAATCAGATTTTTCATCAGCTATTTTTGGTGCCGTTCGTGACCAAGGGC
>JABABF010000008.1 GCA_014238345.1 Gammaproteobacteria bacterium | reverse complement strand
GGTTGAATAAATTGAGGTCAGAGGAGCCGACATGCCGTATGACCTAGGGTGTTTGGTGCTGGGGGTGGCTTCTGTGAGGGATAGCATCCTTTTTTGGGTGGTAGCTATGATAGATTGCTACTGTTTGGGTGCTGACTGTCGCGTCTTACTACTTCATCCCCGGGGAAGTCGATCTCGTAGCTCCACTTGCCACCACCCATTTGCGCGGCCACTCGGTGACGTGCTCCAGGTTGCTCTGGGGTGGCCTCGGCGTAGCCAGCATCTTCTTTGTAGAGGCTGTAGATGATATCGTCGCGCACGCTGGTGCGTGGCGTGAAGCGGACGATGGGGCGATCGCGAAATGCCGCCAGCGCAGTGATCGTTGAGTTGAAAGCCTGTAGCCACAGCAGGGTGACATAGGTCGGCGGCAGAAATTTCATCTCTCCGCTTTGCAACGCTGCCAGTGCTGTTGCCGGACTGAGCCAGCGGTGCTGGTGAATCTCTGATCCATCGACTTGCACCTCAACATCCGTGTCGCTGGTAGCGCTGAGAAAAAACCAGGTGGCGTAGCGGCGCGGGCTTTCCACCGGGGCGACCCAGTGGGCGATAGGTAGCAGCTGTTCAGTTGCAAAGTGGAGACCCGCTTCTTCTTGCGTCTCGCGCACGGCGCAACGCAGACCTGCCGCTTCGCTGTCTTCCGCTACGCCATTTTCGCAATCGCAGGCTTCGACACCGCCGCCTGGGAACACCCAGGTACCACCGATGAAGCCCACGCGTTTGCTACGCCGCAGCATCAATATCTCAATGCCCGCTACACCGTCGCGCAATGGCACCAGCGTGGCGGCGGGCTCTAGAGGGGGTGGTGCCTGTGTAGTGGAGGCACCAGTGGCCTCGCTCATGGACTGAGTCCGAGCAGTTCACAGGCGTTTTCGCGCATAATGCTACGCACGGTAGGAGCCTCCATTTCTGTCATTGATTCCAGCATTTGCATTGGCCATTCCAAGCCTTCTGGGTGGGGAAAATCAGAGCCGTTGATCAGGCATTGGGCTCCGAGCAAGCTGCTCAGCTTCGGGATATCATCTTCATGGAAGGGAACCACGCTGAAATGGCGTCGGAACACTTCACTGGGTCGACCGGGCTTGCCAAAGCGCCAGCGGCTCTGCACATGCCCAAGTCGATAGGTTTTGTCCAAGACCGACAGGAAATGCTCCACCCAAGCGGAGCCGTACTCGACAATCATGAAGCGCAATCCTGGGAAGCGCCCACACAGATTACAGAAAATCAGTGAGGCCACAGTGTCGGTGATCGGGCGCTCGCCGATGCCGATATAACTGTTGAAAGCGCTGAAGCGATGGGAGGCTGGAGTGGCGGCCTCACCCCACTGACTGGCATACATCTGGTTGAAGCCGCCCTCACCGATGTGGAAGACCACTGGCAAACCTGCTTCTTGCACACGAGCCCAGAAAGGATCGAAGTGGCTGTCGGCTGGGGTTTTGCCGTCCACAGGGCCCGTGGTGATATAGACCAATTTCAGCCCCTCGGCGATCAGGCGCTCTAACTCGACCACGGCTTGCTCCACATCCAGCAACGAAACCATCCCAGCACAGAAGATGCGTCCTCTGTCGCTTCCCCAGCCCCATTCCTCCTGCTGCCAGCGGTTAAAAGCCCTGAGGCTGGGATAGAGCACCTCTGGGTGGCGCCGCAGCTGCCACTCGACCCCGACACCGAGGGTGGGCAACATCACCGAGGCCTCGACCTGTTGCTCATCTAGCAATTGCTCTCGTGCGGCGCGTTGGGTGAAGGCTGGATGGTCTTCGATCTGGATCGGGTGCATATTGACCTGCGCCTGAGCTTCACTGCTCTCGCGCCCCTTGAAGAAATCGCGCATGGCTCCTGGTGGGCCGACATAATCACCGACCCCTACACTAAAGAAACTGAGCCGTTCATCGCCGAGCATCATGATGCCGTGCCCGTCTTTGTGTTCACGTTTGACCCAGACGGTGTGAGGACGGTACTGTGCCTCAATATGGCGTGTGAAGCAGTCGTCTGGCTCGTAGTAATGATTGTCGCAATCAATGATACGGTAGTCGAGCATAGCTGTTAAGAATATCTTGTTGTGCTGCTGCGCTCTGCGTCAATTAGGCGTGGCAGCTGGGCTCAGGGCAGGTAACGGCTCACGATGTCGGCGACGCAGGCAGGTCGATCGCCGTTGGCTAATTCTATTGATACACGGATGATCACCTGAGCTCCACCCTCGCCGATTGGTTGGGCAGAGACCAGTTCCCCGTGTCCTCGGACGCGCGATCCGACGGGTACTGGCGCAGGATAACGCACTCGGTCGCTACCGTAGTTGATGCCCAGGGCAAACTCCTTCACATTGCACAGCTGTGGCATGAAAGAGCTGACCAGCGCCAGCGTTAGGAAGCCGTGTGCAATGCAACATCCAAAAGGCCCCTCACGGGCGCGTTCTGGATCTACATGAATCCACTGATGGTCGCCAGTGGCATCAGCAAATTGGTTGATTCGATCCTGATCGACCTCCACCCAATCGCTGTAGCCTAAGTCTACTGGCACGTTTTTCCCAGCGGCTAGTAGAGCCGCGGGATTGGCAAAATCTGTCATGGTGTACTCTGGTGATTTTGATAAGCAGGGGGCGGATGTTGCAAGTTACGGGCAGTCACTAGTTCAGACTCCGTAACCGCCATCTACAGATAGTAGCTGGCCAGTGACATAGGCGGCGCGCTCGGATGCCAAGTAGGCCACGGCATGAGCCACTTCTTCAGCTTTGCCCCAGCGTTTTAGGCACAGTCCGGCTTGCACAGCGGTCTTCCAGTGGTCGTCGAACACGCCCTCGGCCAATAGCCGCAGGAAAATACCTGTTTCAATGACTCCCAGTGCGACGCTGTTAGCACGGATGTTGTGCCGTCCCTCTTCTTTGGCGATGCCTTGGATCAAGGATTCGATGGCCGCTTTTGGAGCCACTGACAGCACATCGCGCTCTGGCCAGCGGTGCAGTCCAGCAGAGCTGATGTGCACATAGGAACCGCCGCCGCCTGCTTGCAAATGCCCCAGTGAAGCTTGGACGATTTGGAAAAAGCCATTGAGATCGGCATCAACTACTTCGCGCCACTGCTCCGGACTCAGGTCGCGGATCAGCACTTGATCAATATCTGATCCTGCAGCGATGACTATGGTGTGCAGGCGTCGCACGGCGGCGACTTGGTCGATGACGGTGCGAGTTTTCTCGGCATCACCGATCGATAGTTGGTGGCAATCAACTGCGCGCCCCAGTTTGCGTACTTCCTGCGCCACTTCTTGGGCGCGTTGTTTATTACTGTTGTAGGTTAGGGCAATGTCGCAACCAGCGCTGGCCAATTCTCGACACACTGCCGCGCCGACCCCACCGCTACCACCAATGATCAGAGCTGTACCCGCCGGAAAAAGTTCTGTACTCATAACCATATTGTACCTGATGTAGTCTAATTGGAGGTTAGTTTAAGATGGATTTGACGACGGTTTTAATGCCATTCTAATCAGTTGCGGATGTGGTGTTGGGAGTGGAATCGCCAGTGAACTGTTGAGCTGTTGTTACGACCTGCCACTCAAGCTGCCCGTAGCCATTTCTGAGTAATTCAGCGCTTGGCTAGAGTGTAGTACAAAACAGCTGCTAATGATGCGCCAACCCTCATCCGTACGACAGTACTCGTCGTTGTACTGGCCGCCAAGTTGGGTTGCACTGCTATCCTGAGAATTGATCTGGTGGTAATAGAGGCTCCAAATCCCCTGAGCTATATCGCCACTGACGGTGATACTGGGATTGTGTCCGTGGTGGAGCTCGATAATGTGGTCGTGGCAGGCAAGCCGCTCGAAGACCTCCATCAATTCTTCGCGCCGGGAGAATTTGCCGATACGCCCGTAGTCGATCTCCACTGATCCGGCCACAAAACAATCGCGCAACACCTCGCCCTCTTTGTTATCGCAGGCACGCAGATAGCGGTATTTGAGTTGCTTGATGGCTTCAATATCCTCAAGCAAAGCAATGCGTTTCTCTAGAGTACTCAGTTGCTCAGTCATTTGCTGTTTCGATCCCTAAATTGTGGCGGTGGTGAGTCATGGTATCACTGCATTAAGCAGTCTAGAAATACGCTTTGGCAATTAACTACTGCAACACCCGTTGCACTGGTCATTGTAGAGCCTTGAGCGGGTAGAACTTGAGTTAGAGCCGCACCGCCCCCATATTATGTAGTGTGCAGATGGCGGGCATTCACTTGAAAGGCCGCTGACTGCGCCACACCATCTTGGCTAGTTGCCCCGCAGTGGGGATTGGCCAGGTAACTCGCTTAGTCACAAGGAGTAAACAACTCATGAACGCACATCAACTCAGCCCACTTTTTCGTACCACGGTTGGCTTCGACCACTTGGCCAGCTTGCTTGACGCGGCTCTGGAGGCAAAATCCTCGGGTGGCTACCCGCCCTACAACATTGAGCTGGTTGGCAACAGCGAGGGCGATGGCAGCTATGTCATCACCTTGGCGGTGGCCGGATTCCGCCGTGAGGATATCGACCTCAGTGTGCAGGACAACACACTGAGTGTGCGCGGTGCGGTGCGCCCTGAGGACATTGGTGCCGCCGATGCCCAAGCTGACACGCCGCCCGCTGCCAGCGAGCGGCGCTATCTCTACCGAGGCATCGCCGAGCGCGGCTTTGAGCGTAAGTTCCGCCTTGCGGACTATGTGCAGGTGAGCCGCGCCGAGCTGAGCGATGGCATGTTGCGTATCCACCTTTTGCGAGAGGTGCCTGAGCGTTTGAAGCGGCGCGTGATTGACATCAACCCCAGCGTTGCGAGCGACACGGTCACCGTGTCGGCCAGCTAAGGCATCAGTTAGCCACATTGCCGATCGAGCCTATGGCCTTAGCCGAGTGATAGGCTCGCCCTTTTAGTCTAGAGGGAGAGCCACAGAATCATCATTTTCTGACCACGCCAGCGCTTGGCGCACCATATCGGCATCAAAGCCTCGCTGTTGCAGAAAGCGGGCTTGGCGGGCGCGTTCGGTGGCATCGGCAGGCGGAGCTGCGCCGAAGCGTTTGGCGCGTACCCGCGCTGTTAGGGCTGGCCACTGCGGCTGATAGCGTGCCAGTACGGCTGTCGCCACTTCGGCATCGGTACCACGCATCTTGAGTTCGTGGTGGATACGCAACGGGCCGTGCCCACGGCGGTAGCGCTCGCGCACAAAGGTTTCGGCGTAGCGGGCCTCGTTGAGTGCGCCGCTGTGGGTCAGCGCATCTAGTAGATCGGTGATCGCCGTAGCGGGTTGTGCTGATTTGTTGTGGCGCAACAGGCGGCGCTCTAACTCGGCTCGGCTGTAGTCGCGCCGGGCGAGGCACTCAATGGCGAGCTTGCGCAACGCAGCTATTGGGTCGGGATGTTCACTGGGGTTGGACATGCTCGTATGTCCTAGCGGGTCACGGTATTAGTCTCTCGTCTCACTCGTTGCGTGATCCTTACGATGGTGGCTCAGTAGAGTTGTGCTTAGGGGGCATCAGCTGTGCCCGAATAGTTGCTTCAATTGTGTCTGCAGTTTCTTGCTGCTCGCCTAGAAATGCCTCAACGGCGGTGCGCCCTTGGCCGATGCGCTCGCCCTGATAGCTGTACCAAGAGCCCGCTTTTTCAATAAGGCCACAGCTGACCCCCAAATCCACCACTTCGCCCAGGTGGTTGATGCCCCGATCAAAGAGTATCTGAAATTCGGCCTTGCGGAATGGTGGAGCCACTTTATTTTTGACTACTTTGACGCGGGTTTCATTGCCGATGATCTCATTGCCATCTTTGATCGCGCCGATGCGGCGGATGTCCAGACGCACCGAGGAGTAAAACTTGAGGGCATTACCGCCGGTAGTGGTTTCTGGGTTGCCGTACATGACACCGATTTTCATGCGGATCTGGTTGATAAAGATGACGAGGCAGTTGGCCTGTTTGATATGAGATGTCAATTTGCGCATGGCTTGACTCAGCAGGCGTGCCTGTAGTCCGACATGGGTATCTCCCATATCGCCCTCAATTTCGGCGCGTGGTGTCAGTGCAGCAACCGAATCGATTACCAGCACATCCACCGCCTGAGAGCGCACCAGCGTTTCGGTCATCTCCAGTGCCTGCTCACCGGAGTCCGGCTGAGAGACGACCAAGTCGTCGACCTGCACACCGATTTTCTCGGCATAGTGCGGATCCAGTGCATGCTCTGCGTCAATAAAAGCGGCGTTGCCCCCCTGCTGTTGGCATTGGGCGATGACCTGTAGGCTCAGCGTGGTTTTGCCCGAGGATTCTGGGCCGTAGATTTCGACAATGCGTCCCTTGGGAAGACCGCCGACTCCTAGCGCCACATCAAGCGCCAGCGAGCCAGTGGAGATGGCCGGAATATTCTCCAATTCACGGTCGCCAAGGCGCATGGCAGCCCCCTTGCCGAATTGGCGCTCAATTTGTTTTAGTGCGGCTTCCAGAGACTTTTTGCGATCTGATTCACTAGCCATTTGATCCCCCTCACGGCATTGCGGCATCCGCTGTTGCGCAGGCCATTGTCTGTTGGGAGTGCTCTAGGCGATCCCGTTGTCGTGCAGTGGACACCTCAAGGGAGCCCAGCCTC
>JABABF010000007.1 GCA_014238345.1 Gammaproteobacteria bacterium | reverse complement strand
GACTAGCACTAACCTCACTAAGGCATTTTCTGCACACACCCAATATCCGGTCGAGCCATGCCGCCGCGCAAGTCGGTAGCACATATCATGCGAGAACCCGCCTTGCATAGCCTGATTATCTCCGCTACTGCCCCCCACCTATCCTCTAACACATGATAAGATTGGCCTTCGTCGCCAGTTTGGGCGCATCACAGCCCTACCCCACCACCACGAGGCGCTTCTATGGCCACCCTTGATGCCCAACCTTTCCGCATCGCCGTCACCAACGAGCAAATCGCCGACTTGCACCAGCGGCTAGATAACACGCGCTGGCCGCCAGGTCAGGTCAATGACAACGATTGGAGCTACGGCACCGACCTCGATTATCTCAGAGACTTCTGCCACTACTGGCGCCACAGCTACAATTGGCGTGAGCGTGAGGCGGGCATCAATCGCTTCGATCAGTTCCTCGCTACGGTAGAGGGGCAGCAACTGCATTTCATCCACCAACGCTCGCCGCATGAGAATGCCACTCCAATCATCATCACCCATGGCTGGCCGGGCTCCATTGTTGAGTTCCTGAAGATCATTGAGCCGCTCAGCCAGCCCGAAAAACACGGCGGCTCGGCGGCCGATGCCTTCCATGTGATCTGCCCCTCATTGCCGGGCTACGCCTACTCGCCGTCAGCCACCGCCCCGGGCATGAACCCAATCCGCGTCGGTGCCCTGCAGGCGCAGCTGATGGCGGCTCTGGGCTATGAGCGCTACATCGCCCAAGGCGGCGACTGGGGGGCGATGATCAGCACTGAGATGGGTCGCCAAGATGCTGCACACTGTATCGGCGTACATCTGAACATGGTCATCGGTATGCCACCCGCTGGCGAGGATGACCCCAAGGCCTCTCTGTCTGAGGAGGAGCGGGCGCGAGTCGAGCGCGGCGAGGCCTTCCAAAACGATGGCATGGGCTATTTCCACATTCAAAGCACACGCCCGCAGACCTTGGCCTACGCGCTCAGCGACTCGCCGGTCGGGCTGGCTGCTTGGCTCATTGAGAAGTTCCGCTCGTGGAGCGATTGCGAGGGCGACCTCGCCAAGTCCTATACCCGCGATGAACTGCTGGACAATATCGCGCTGTACTGGTTTAGCAATTCCATCGGCTCCTCAACACGCATCTATTACGAGATGATGCACGGTGATATGAGCTTTGACCGCGTTGAAGTGCCTACAGGAGCCGCTCTATTTCCGCAGGAGCTGATGAACGCGCCCCGAGCATGGGCCGAAGCTAGCTACAACATCGTGCACTGGCAACAATACTCACACGGCGGACACTTCGCCGCCATGGAGCAACCCGCGGAGCTGGTCGATGACCTGCGGGCATTCAAACAGGTGCTGGGAGTCTAAGCACCCAGCGGAAACTGAGGCGGCACTCGGCCGCTATATTTGGATGGCTCATTTGATGTTGTAAGTCACCGCAACCCTAGGGTCGGGTCTGAATAAGGCTCCCTGCTGACTATTACAGCTGCCAAAAACTGTGAATTCCACCTTGTGTCTTAGGCCTGTAATACACGATTGACCTGTCGTCTGCTCCGAGCAATCAATAAATCAGAGCTACCCTAGATTGGGCTGGCTATCACGCCGTAGAAAATGCTACTAAAGCAATGCTAAACTGGCCTTAAATCGCTGGATTCTGTGGGTGAAACTCAGCCCACCCCGCTCACTTTAGAGCGCTGCTTCACCTT
>JABABF010000006.1 GCA_014238345.1 Gammaproteobacteria bacterium | reverse complement strand
TGAACTTTTGGTGGCAGCCAAATCTTAGTTCTTCGTATAGACAGTATCTAGATGTCTGCTTTAGTGTTGTAGATGCCCTGGATGCTGGGGAAAGTTTTGAGGGCGGTAACAACGATACATACGCCTGTCAAGTGCCACCGCCGGCTCTAGGAGGGGTATCCTATGCCTATGCCTATGGCCGTGATATTACTTATGGGCTTGTGGCTTGTGTGTCCGAAACTGAAGGTGAATACAGTACGGACAACAATTGCACTTCTCTGGAGATGGCTCTTCGCTCCGTAGATTGGACAGTGAGCGGAACAAGTTTAAGCCCTAGCACAGTGGATCCCTCTGGTGCGATCGCCCTTGCTACAACTGTCGAGAATGTGGGTCCCTGGGCTGCATTTACTGGAACCACTGCACGTTTCTATTTGTCCGAGGATTCGAATATTGCGACTACTGATGTAGCGCTGTGCGCAGCTGAGTCGGTGCCTGCCCTTACCAAGGCAGCCAGCAATAATGCCAGCACTAGTATCAGCAAATCCTGCTCGGTGCCTGCATCGCAGACCCCAGGGGCCACTTATTATGTAGGCGCTTGCGTGAAAAGCACGTCTTATGAATTGGATACTGACAACAACTGCTCTGCCGGGATTGCCGTGTATATCAACGTCGTAGATTGGGCAGTGAGTGGGCCAAGTATCGGCGACGACACCGTTGATCCCGGCGATCAGGTCTTACTTGCTACAACGGTAGAAAATGTGGGCTCCGCGCAAGCGGCACCGACCGATTTGGAGTTCTATTGGTCCGAGGATTCAACTATTACGACTACTGATACTTTACTGTGTACAGCTGCGGTGCCGACCCTTGCCACTGGAGCCAGCAATAGTATCAACAAATCCTGCCTGATACCGCTATCGCAGACCCTAGGAGCCACTTATTATGTGGGCGCTTGCGTGGAGAGCACGAGCGCGGAAGTAGATACCAGCAACAACTGCACTGTCGGGGTTCCCGTGCAGATTAACACCGTAGATTGGATGGTGAGTGAGCCAAGCATCGGCGACGACACCGTTGATTCCGGCGATCAGGTCTTACTTGCTACAACGGTAGAAAATGCGGGTCTGAGGAATGCGGGGACGACCACTTTGAGTTTCTATTGGTCTGAGGATGCGAGTATTACGACTACTGATATAACGCTGTGTACAGCTACGGTGCCGATCCTCGCCGCTGGCGCCAGCGACAGTGTCAGCCAATCCTGCTCGGTGCCCACATCGCAGACCCTAGGAGCCACTTATTATGTGGGCGCTTGCGTGGAGAGCGCGAGCGAGGAATTAAATACCAGCAACAACTGCACTGTCGGGGTCCCCGTGCAGATCCGCACCGTAGATTGGGTAGTGAGTGAGCCAAGCATCGGCGACGACACCGTTGATTCCGGCGCTCAGGTCTTACTGGCTACAACGGTAGAAAATGCGGGTCTGAGGAATGCGGGGACGACCACTTTGAGTTTCTA
>JABABF010000005.1 GCA_014238345.1 Gammaproteobacteria bacterium | reverse complement strand
GAGGCTGGGTGGCTCCCGACCCCAGCGACCTGCGGGCGCTGCCGCTGAGTGTGGCACCACCCAGCGGGACACAGCGCCTCATCGGCGCGGTCTACGCCCCAAAGCGAGCGGCCTTCTCGCTGGGGCGGCAACCGGAGGTCGAGGGCTGGCCCAAGCTCGTGCAGGTGGTCGATGTGCCCACCATGGAGCGCCAGCTGGGCATGCCGCTGTTCCCCTATATGTTGCGCCTTGATGCTGGGCAGCCCGGGGTCACCCCAGCCAGCTGGCAGCAACGGCAACCCGCAGCGGTGATTTCCCCAGAGCGCCACCGGGGCTACGCCTTTACTTGGTACACATTGGCACTGGTGCTCTCACTGCTGTGGCTGGCGCGCAGTTGGGGGCGTAGTAAAAATGACTTATTTGCTACAAACTCGCCATCCATCACCACAGAGCAGCCATCGTGAAGGATGCGGTAGCGCCACTAGAGCGGCGGCGAATATGGCGTGGACGGCTGTTACTGTTACTGATCATCGGCCTACCCGCCGTGCCGATCACGCTGGCGTGGCTCAGCTATCGCACCGGTGTTGGTGTGCCGGAGCAGCGCCGCAACCTCGGCATCTTGGTGCAACCGCCAATGTCGTTGGCGGCACTACTGCCACCACCAGTGGCAAGCAAACCGCAATGGACACTGCTGCTGTCCGGCGCCAGACATTGTGAGGATGACTGCCGCCAGCTGCTCCAACGCACACGACAGATGCACATCGCACTCGGTCGCCGCGCTTGGCGTCTGCGCCGTATCTATCTATATCAAGGCGCTCAGCTGCCGCCAGGTGAGGGCGAATTCTTGGCCAATGAACACCCTGGACTCACCGCATTGCCGCTGAATAGTACGCTGTCCGAGCGCTTGGATAAAGCGCGGGCACGGGCGACGGATCTCAGCGGCGTAGCAGAGGTATTTTTGGTCGACCCACGCGGCTTCGTGATACTGGCCTACGGCACCGAGCACCGAGGCAAGGAAGCGCTACAAGACCTGCGTTTTTTGATGCGCATTGATGCGGGCAGTGGAGGGGGGTGAAACTCGCATGCCCCCACTATAAATTGTCCTGATGCAAGAATAAAAGGTACCATATAGTTGGTGCCCGAGATGGATGAGGTATACACCCATGCATGAGTTACTCGCCCTATTAGAGGCTCCAAGGTATATCCCTGCCGATGTAGCTCGTTTCACTGGCTTGACCTCACAACGTGTGATGCGATGGTTGCAAGGCTATCAGTACACCCCTCACACCGCCAAACGCAAGGGGGTATCGCGACAGCTGCCAGCTATGATGCCCGCATTGGTGAAACGGCATCCTCATCATGTCTCCTTTCTAGATCTGCTCGATCTAAAGTTTGTCAAAGCATGCTTGGATGCGGGCGCTGGACTCAGTGTGAGAAAAATATGCGAGCGATTGGCCAAAGCGCGGGAAATATTTGGGGAGCGAGGACAACTGTACACAAAGAAAGAATATTTCATTACTTGGAAGCGTATCTATATAGACTTAGATGGCCATCTAGAGCAGCTGCCTGATAGGCAACAGGCATTTGATGAAGTCATAACACCAATTGCCAAACCCTTAGCATTTGATCAGTCCAACCCATTTATTGCATCGGCATCAGAAATGTCTCGTGAAATTGAATTTGACCCGCAGACGAAACTCGCTTACAAATGGTTTCCAAAGAGCGGTGAGAGACACGTTGTGATCGACCCACAGATGGCTTTCGGAGCACCGGTAGTCAACGGCACTCGCATCAAGACAAATGTGTTGGCAGATTATGTCTTGGTGGCCAATTACAACATAGATGATATTGCCCGTGATATGCAATTACAGCCAAAGCAAGTAAAGGCCGCTGTTCAATTTGAACAAGCATTGGCTGCGTGAGCAAACCATCGGAAGTGGACGATCGAGCTCCGCCACTATTCTATATTGATGAAAATCTGCCTAAATATCTGGCTACAGGATTGCATGGATTTGGTGAAAATGTCCACCACGTGCGGGATGTTTCTGGCCTTGGTCCGAGTGCTAGCGATGTAGCTATTATCAAGCATATTGGTACACATGCTGGTGTCCTGATCACACAGGATCAAAGAATACG
>JABABF010000004.1 GCA_014238345.1 Gammaproteobacteria bacterium | reverse complement strand
CATCAATAGTGATCAAACTGGGCGCTGTCAGGCGCAAACGCTCTGCTACCACATCGACTGATACCGTCGCTATCCCCTCTAGGGTGGGGGTATTGCCCGTATCGCGAAGCGTCAAAGTTGTCGTTGCACCATCCGGCACAGCGCTCAGCACTGCGGCAATACTGGCAAAGAAATGCGTCACGGGTACCTGTGTCACTTCGCCAACATCCACACTCAGCGACGCCGAACTGCTAAGCAACGGGAAATCATTGTCTAGATTGCCCAACGCATCCACCGGCAAGACTGCCATATTAATGGTTTCGCCAGATTGCACTACTGATCCATCAATCGGCGCAAAACTGGTATCAAGTAACTGTAAGCGGTCGGCTTGGACATCAATACTCACTTGCACAGTCCCCTGCAACCCGGCAGCAAAGTCATTCAAGGTAAATGTCGCATCCGTACCATCAGTCACCTGCAGTACCGTCACAACTAATGAATTTTCCGCGCCTCTCTGATAGCTAAAGTCCAAGTTGTTATCGGCGCTGAGAGTAGCCGAAGTGGACAGGTTATAGAAAAGATACTCTTCGCCACTACTCGAACTGACCGCTTGAACTGAAATCCCAAATGACTGAGCCGCTGTGACGGTCGCCGTAGCAGTCAAGGCTAAAGTATTGGCTTGCACGCGGTAAATAGAAATGCTGCTTTGTGCACTTAGCCCCCCCACTTGCACAGCAATGCTAGCCAATTGCGATTGCGCCATGTCTGGTGCGGTAATCGTCACAAATACATCAGCGGAGCCCTCTACTAGGCGCACTGTATACATCAAGCTGACACCCACACCCACAACCACGACTTGCGCCGATGAAGATGGCGCAAAGTCCGCATCCTCTAAGGTGCCAGCATCACCTATATAAGCCCCGAGAACAGTCAGCGGAAACTCATACCCATTAGCCACTTGAGCCGGAAAAAAGAGCACTATATCATTAGCCACCACATCAGCAATCAGTTCAATGCTGCCACTGATATTCGCATCAGTAACCTGCAACACGACAGTGGATTGATCCACCAAATCATCCACCGAAAATACTGCATCCCCAAAGTCGTTCAGCACACCCGCGCTTGACAGCTCACCTACACTTGATATCAGTGCTGTTGACCGTGTGTTTGAAAGGGAAAAATCAACATCTCGATTACCATAGCTGTCGACACCTTCAATGCTCAGCGCAAAAGTGCTACCAACCACCACTACGCCATCAACGATACCCGTGATCGGGCTCAGCAACAGCTGGTCGGCAACCACCTCCACTGTCTCAACAGCACTGCCTGATGCCGAGCCAATTTGCAATCGTAGCGTGACCGAAGCGGGCTCGGCATCAGCCAGCAAGGTATAACGCAATCTAAATCTATTCAAGTCGGTTCCCAGCAATTCGATCTGGGCACCCTGCGCAGTCAATTCAGCACCTACCGACACCGATGCCAGTGATACAAAACTGGTGGGCACACCCCCTGAAACGATCCCAGTCACCTCATATTCGTACTCGTATCCGGCAATCGGTCGCCCCGATTGCACTGGCGTTATGGAATAGGCTGTAATGTTGTCAGGTGCCACCAATAATGTGGTCACGGCGCTAAACATGCCGTGACTCACAGTGAGCGTAACCTGCTCTCCCACAGGCAGATCCATCAGCCCCAAAGACAATTGACCGCTTTGCAATGCTACTGAAGTCAGTGTGCCCGACGATAGCGATGGCTGGAGCGGGAAGTCTGTGAATTGGTAATCGGCATCAAGGTTACCCGCAACATCTACGGCTGCCAAACCCACCATGATAGAGCCGTTAGCAGGCACCACGCCCTCATTTTCTGGCGTCAATCTAATTCCGCTGGCCTGTACATCCAATGTAAACGACACCGTATCTGTATAACCTCGGTCACTAAAACTCAGCAGAGCTTGCATACCATCTGTAGCAGTTTGAACTGCCACACGGATGGCACTACTGGTGAGCACCGTTTCAACAGCACTCAACGATAGCGGCGCCAACGATACACTCGCCGCATCGCTGATGATGTAATCGCCGTACAATGCGTCCCCAGCACCATCTAAAGCAGCCACATCAAGTGTCGCAGTTGTGAGTACCTGCAGGGGATCTGGCACACCCACCACACTCAGGGCACTCGGCTGTGTCACCACAGCATCAGCCGTGCTATTGCTCGTGTAGATATCGCCAGCAACGCCGTAGGTATGCGCCACGCTATAAATAGTGCTCTCCAGAGGCACCGTCACACCAGTTGTGCTGGCTCCGAGGTCACCGACAATAAAATGTGCTCGCACCATTGATGGCCACAGGCAATAGGCTCCGCAGAGGATGTCTGGTTGCGCCGCTGGATCGCCAGCACGCGTGCTCACAGAAACAATCAAATAGCCCGGATCAGCGGAATGCGTCACCACGACATTATTGTCTGTCCAACGGCTACCGCTACTAACCGCCACGTTATCTATTAATTCATAACGATCCAGCACAAAGCGACTATCCACCGGATAGTTCAACCCAACAGTCAGCAATTTCAGGCGACCTACCTCGGTGGTCGCCGTGGCGATAGCAGTCATGCGAAAGCCAACATCAATGGAAAAGCGCGAGTGCGCGGATACTGGATAATTTGCCGATGCACCACTGGGCAACACCACAGCTTGGGCACCAGAGACTTGACCGTCTGGAGCCAACTTTGTTGGCACGACCACACCTTGATAGCTCACTTCCACAGCACTGACCATTGGCACGGCCAATGACAGCGACAGAAGAGCTACAACCATCATGCTGGAGAGTGCTCGCCTAAACGCTCGCCTAAACACAGTGCGATGCCCTACACCATGACCATGACATCCATGCCACTGCTCTTGCATAGATTGTTCGCAGTCGCTACCGCCAATAATCATCATGGTGGTGCTCTTGTTATTCAAATATTTCAAGGTGTGCTACGCGACGGCAGTGCCCATAAACCATTTCAGGACACTGGCCGTAGGTTACAACCATCCCCGACTATAACACATCCGGCAGGAAACTTCACCACACTAGAGCTTGGCTACACTGCGAGCGACTGGAAACACAGTCCACTGAATGCATAGAGGAAGAGCTGGGCATCCCGAACCCACTCGATCATATAGTTGACTATTCCGATGGGTACTTGGACTAGAGTCCAGCATCCGTAATCAGCCCAGCCGCTGACGCTCGCGCATCTCAGAGTCTGACTTGCAATCAATGCAAAGTGTGGCGGTGAGGCGAGCTTGGAGCCGTTTCAAGCCAATTTCCTCGCCACAATCGACGCAATGACCGTAATCTCCCCGCTCCAACAGCTCTAATGACCACTCGATCTTTCGTTGTAGCTTGCGCTCGCGATCACGTGCGCGCAGCTCGATTCCGAGCTCCTCTTCACGTGTAGCGCGATCGGTATCATCGGGACAATTGCTGGTCTCGTGCTGAATGTGACGCATAGTCGTGGTCGCCTGACTTTCTAAACGAGCACTCCATTCCAACAGGGCACGGCGGAAATACACTCGTTGCGCCGCGCCCATGTAGGCACCGCTGGGGAGGGGGGGCTGTATGCTACTAGACACTCTACTGGCTTCCCTATCGACGGTACGATCAGCACCCTGCCGTGCCGAGGCTTTTTGGGGCACCTTTTTGGGCACCTTGCGTTTTTGTGCTCTTGGCTTTGATTGCTCAACCACTTGGAATCAACGCCCCTGACAGTAGATCACCTGAGCCCCCACTATTCTCAGTTATAAACCGCACTATTATCACCACATCATGCGCCAAGTCAATGCGCTGGCGGTGGCTCTGCCCACAACATGCCGCCGCGCAACTCCACAAGGCCAAGCCTGTAGCACACTACCGACACACGATCTAGCAACGCAGTGATCAGCCGAAATCCGAAAACGAGCATCGTGTCCCTTTCAGGCGCATAACTCAGCAGGCTGACCGAAGCAGCCATCCAGTCCCCAATTCAACGCGCCCCGGTGTGAGGAGAGGTCTAGCATTCGGGTACTGTGCGGCGGCACAGCGAACAGCAGTCCTACGGCCAAGCAGTGCGCCGAACACTCGGGCAATACATCTAGCCGGCACGAGGCAATAGCACACGACATCTGCAATTTAGAGCAACGGCGATATGACTAAGCTGACAATAGCCATGACATTGATCAAAATGTTCATCGACGGACCGGAGGTGTCTTTGAACGGATCCCCCACTGTATCGCCGACGACGGCGGCGGCGTGTACTGCCGAGCCCTTGCCGCCGAGATTTCCTTTCTCAATGAATTTCTTGGCGTTATCCCATGCGCCACCGGCGTTGGCCATCATCAACGCCAATAGCACACAGACCAGCAGGCCACCACACAGTAAACCGCCAAGCGCCTCGGCACCGAGACCAAAACCCACTAATGGCGGCGTAGCGACAGCAATGGTGCCGGGCAACAGCATGCGTTTGAGCGCCGCTGTAGTGGCAATATCGACACAGCGTTCGGTATCGGGCTCGGCAGTGCCCTCAAGCAATCCGGCAATCTCCTTGAACTGCCGGCGGATCTCACGGATCATCTCGAAAGCGGCATCGCCGACCGCCGTCATCGTAATGGCGGTAATCAGGCAAGGGATGATGCCACCGATGAACAGGCCAATCAGCACCAGTGGGTCGGACAGAGATAACGCGAATGCTGGCCACTGCTGCTTCACTGATGCGACGAAGGCCGCAATGATCGCTAGGGCTGCCAAAGCCGCCGCGCCGATGGCAAAGCCTTTGCCGATAGCGGCCGTGGTGTTGCCGAGCTCATCCAAGGAATCCGTGATTGAGCGCACATCTTCGCCCATCCCCGCCATTTCGGCGATGCCACCCGCATTGTCGGCCACCGGACCATAGGCATCAATGGCCATCGTGATGCCCACAGTTGCCAACATTCCGACAGCGGCAATGCCGACACCGTAGAGTCCCGCCTGTGTAGTGGAAACATAGATGATGGCACAAATCACCAGTACTGGCAGAGCCACGGACTGCATGCCTAACGCCAAACCAGAGATCATCACCGTGGCAGGCCCGGTCTCGCCAGATTTGGCAATCTTGCGCACTGGCGAGCCACCCGTGTAGTACTCGGTGACCAAACCGATGGCAATGCCACCGAGCGAACCCGCCAATATCGCAATCCACAGTTCGATCTCCAAGCCCAGCTGCCGCACCAATACCCAAGCGAACACAATGAACAACAGCGGCGCACCGATGGTGCCGCCGCGCAACGCATTGGCAGGTGCCGAGTTGGCCCAAGCCCGTACCAGCGCTATGCCGACCAGTGAGCACAGTAGGCCAAGCGCCGACAACAGGAGTGGCAACAGCATCATTTCGGCTTGGAACGATGTGCCATGCATCGTCGCAGCGATGGCCAGCGAGGCGATCATCGCCCCACAATAGGACTCAAAAATATCCGATCCCATGCCAGCGACATCGCCGACATTATCACCGACATTATCGGCAATCACCCCGGGATTGCGTGGGCCATCCTCAGGAATCCCCTCTTCGAGTTTGCCCACCAAATCGGCACCGATATCGGCGCTCTTGGTGTAGATGCCACCGCCGACTCGTGAGAATAGCGCCACGACAGAGGCTCCCATACCGAAGCCGTGGATGGTCTCGACGGTGTGGGGATCACCACCAAACAACAGGTACAGTGAGCCGAGGCCAATCAGGCCGAGGGAAGCCACACACAGCCCCATGACGGAGCCGCCGAAGAAGGCCACCGACAGCGCCGCTGGGGCTCCCTGCTCACGTGCGGCGACAGCGGTGCGCACATTGGCGCGGGTCGCCGCCATCATCCCCAGCCACCCGGCTAGCGCCGAACACAGCGCGCCAACCAAAAAGGCGAGCGCCGTGCCGCCGCCCAGTGGAGAGAGGAAAATCAACACCAACAGGACCATGGAAAAAGCCGCCAACATCCGATATTCACGGCGCATGAAGACCATCGCACCAGAGTGGATGCGCTCACCGATGGAGCGCTCCAAAGCCTCACCTTCAGAATAGCGGAGTACTAATTGATAGAGCCACCAAGCGAAAAATAAACCAATCACGCCGAGCAATGGCGGCAGGTAAGACAGTATTTCCATATGAGCGTTTTCTCCTATCAATAGCTAAGCGAAGCAGGTTTGTTACATGACATAAACCCCTTATTGTAATCTTCTCTCATATTTACGGTCAATATTTAGGGGTCGTAGGGTCACCGACCTGATTACTATAGTGAGCTATCCCACTGCGGCAATTTCTTGGGAACAAAACTCAGTTTCAAGCGGGCGCGCAACGGCAATCCATTGCGGTAAGGCGGATGCACCTCGCCTTGAATCAGAGGTAGCAGATAGGCACGGGCAGATGCTGTGATGCCAAAGCCATCGCGACGTATGTAGGAGCTCGGCAGCTGACGCTCCACATTCGCCACCGAAGACAGCGGCACCGAAGTCACTTCCCAGCGGTAACGGCGCCCCGGCAGGCGGCGGATGGCCAACATCACCCGATGGTGTCCGGCGAGAGCAAACTCTACCGCGGCTCGCCCCATGGCATCGGCCTGCTCCAGATCCACTGCCGAGGCCAAGTGGCGCGCCGCGCGCTGCAAATAATCCGCCACTGCCCAATGGCACTTAAAACCCAGCTGTGCTGTGATCAGCTGCGCCAAATGCGGCGCGAGCCCACCCAACTGACCATGCCCAAAGGCATCGCTCTGCTGAGCCGCGCTGAACAGGTTGCCAGCTGCATCGCGCAAGCCCTCTGAAGCAACGATAACGCAATAGCCTCGCCGCTCCACCGAGTCACGCACTGCTGTGAAAAAGCGCTCAGCGACAAAGCGCCGCTCGGGAAACAGGATGATCTGTGGGGCTTCTCCGGGACGCTCAGCAGCGAGGCCGCCAGCCGCTGCTATCCAGCCACTGTGACGCCCCATCACTTCGAGCAAAAATACCTGAGTGGAAGTGGCACACATTGAGGCCACATCCAGAGCTGCCTCGCGCACCGAGACTGCGACATATTTAGCCACCGAGCCGAAACCTGGGCAGTTATCAGTGCCCGGCAGATCGTTGTCAATGGTTTTG
>JABABF010000003.1 GCA_014238345.1 Gammaproteobacteria bacterium | reverse complement strand
GACTGCACCTCCTCAACTGCCAAAAGCGTCGTGCTGTCATATGCCACATCGGCTATGGTCAGTGCAATGTTGCCAAAGCGCTGGACAGCAGCCACCACTGTCCCCGTCGACAGTGTTGCGGAGAGATCCTGAAATCCAGCAATGATTCCCTCTTCCGCCCCTATGCTCAAATGGTAGTTAGTAAGGACTCTCACATCAACAACAAAAGGAGTGTTGATTTGCACAAAAGGTGGCGCAATCAATGCGAGTTTGCGCCGCGCTGGATAGGTGGTTATGCTATCCGGCAGAATAGTCGAATGACCACTCGCTGCAGAGAGCCGTCGCCCCCCGACTATATCGCTGACGCTATAGTCTCTGCTAACGAAACTCTTAGTCTGCTGGCTCCCTGTCCACAATAGATGTAGCTGATATAGCCAAGGGCGTGAGGAGTTGGTGGGAGTAACAGATTCAACTACTATCGTAGGAGTGCCTTCCCCCGCCTCTCTGCCAATAAAAACCAGCTGAAACGTATCCACCCCAGGAATATAATCATAATCTATACGCACGTCACCGCCCCCTGCCGCTGGAGCAAAAGTTGCGTAGAGTTCATAAATTGTGGCTGACGGACCACGATAGTACTCAATCATAGGGCCTGCTGCAGAATGGAGGCGGTTGCCCACATAATTCAACGCAACCTCTGTCTCGCCACTGAGTTCTGTCAAGCCCTGCATATTCTGCTGATTTACAAGCAATTTAATGCGGGCACCATCGCCTATGTTCAGTCTCTCGCCAGCAGATGTCATAGCATCTATACCGCTAAAATGTTGCACTGTCAGTGAATAACTGGTGGTCTGGTCGGTGAGAATATTCAATGCATCAATAGTCTCAGTTTCGTCCCCCACTAGGGCGGTGTACTTATCCTGCGTCAAAACTTCTCGCTCCACCGTGAATGTCATGCCAGCGGCCAATAGCCCCTCCCAATCCACATCCACATTGCCCTGAGCGTCAACACCCACCACTGTGATCAGCTGATTATTGCCTGCGATCTCTTGATCTATCCGCACATCTTCTGCCGACACGCCCAACTCGCTCGCTACCACCCGCGCTATCAACTGGATAGAGCCCGAATCTCCTTGATCGGACAACATCAATGTCACCACAGCATTGTCGGGTGCTCTCCGCAAACGCAGCTCTACCCCATTGCTCCCCTCCACCAGTGCGGACACGAGCTCCGCTGAGCCAGTAGAGAAGGTGGCGGTGGCCTCAAATGCCGAGCTGAGGCTAAAACCGGGAACCGTAGAGGACACGGTCAGTGTAAAGGAGGTGCCCACCGTGACCTCGCTCAGCGTCGGGCTGAACGACAAGGTGCCCGCCAAGGCCGTCGACATCGGCCAAGCCAGAGCGATAGACAGTGCCATTAGCGTCGCAGTGCACTGTGTAGACCGCACCAATCGCTGGAAATGGCCACGCAACAGATCTGTGTAGGAAAGCATGTTTTAACGCATTAACACTTACTCAAGCGACTAGGATAGCACACACCCCCTGTTCTCCCTCCCTCATAAAAACATGCCTCCCAGCAGTTCATGTCGCCCGAGCGACTCGGGGAGGGTGGTGAGCCAGCAAAGCCTTGCCATGCAACGGGTGCACTCGGCAGATTGATCCTCCCAAGAGACTAGCTCCACCTCGCTCGCCACTCAATTCGCATGGCTAGCTATACTCTATTTGATGTCTCTCTGCTCACCAGACTAGGAAATGTCTGAAGAATGCACTCTGCAGACTCACTAGCTGCTAGAGACTGAAGATTTCACCTGAGGTCGTCGGCTTGTAATGCACCACTGACCTGTTGTCAGCTCAGATCAGAGTGGTGACTTGCCTTAGCTACCTGCCGAGCCAGTGGCAGGGATCAGCTGTAATGCCGCCGAATTAATGCAATAGCGCTGACCTGTGGGCGGTGGACCATCGCCAAAAATATGCCCCAAATGAGCGTCGCAGGTGGCACAGCGCAGCTCTTCACGCAACATGCTGGCGCTGGTGTCGGAATGCGTACTCAGCTGCGCCGTCGCCGCTGGCGAATGGAAGCTGGGCCAACCCGTGCCAGAATCAAACTTGGCGGTGGAATCGAACAACAGCGCATTGCAACAGGCGCAGTGATAGCTGCCTGCCGTCTTGGTATCCCAGTAGCAACCACTGAAGGCAACTTCTGTGCCTCCTTGGCGGCAGATGCGATAGGTGTTGGCATCAAGGCGCTGACGCCATTGATCATCACTGAGCTGCCTGTGAATGCCTTCTTGAGCGTTATCCATGCTAATCATTATATAACCCACACCACTCTGGAGAGGGGGAGCAAGGGAACCCTTTACTCTTGGAGTAAATCACCGGTCAGTGGTGTATTAAAAGCCGACGATCCAAGGCGAAATCTTCAATTTCCAGCAGCTGGAGAATAAGACTTTCCTTAGTAAATAGCGCGCAAGCGGGCGGCCACCGCCTCTAGGTCTGGGAGCAGATACGGCAGCTGCGATGCTGAATGGGCGCGCAGGTTGATATCACTCAACTCGCCATAGCGCAAAATCAATAGGGCATCATCGGCACTTGTGGTGCCATCGCCAGTCACATCAAGTAAATGCTCAATAGAGCGCAGGCGCACCAACACTGCCTGTGCATCCAAGCTCTGCGCCCTAGTCTGGAGCAATAACAATTCGGGAAAGCGATTCAATAAGGATGTAGAAAACAGCTGCGAATTGAGCAGAATCAAGCCATCCAGCTGATCTTCCACGGCATCCTGACTGAGATCAAAGTCCAACTCTAAGCGCACTTCTACCAAGGTATCAGCAGATGACAACCCCGCTCCGCCCACCTCTTCTGCAACTAGAGCGAGTATGCCAAATAAGTCTTTGGGCACCACCAGCGTCGCAGTAATGTCCACAAATATTTCCAACAGGAGCTGCCCCGGCGCAATGGTGGCGCTGACTACTGGCAAATTTGCTTGCACATTGCGAGAAGCCGTACTGTCGTAGCGCAACTCAATGCTATGAAGAGTGCCATTTTTATCCGGCACACAGCGGAAGACTTTTTACCCAAGGCCATCGTCACAGTTGGACTCACCACCCACCACCTGTAACAACACTGTTAAGCGCTCAGCCAAACCATCCTCTATATAGAGCTCGGTGTGCGCCTCCACCTGCTTGATCTTGACCACCAAACGTTCCGCCACCACATCGATAACCGGTCCCACTACCGTAGCGGGCAATAAATCCACAACCCCCTGCGCCGATGCATCCAACCCCACCGTCAACCCAAATGTGCTGAGATCCTGCATCGGCCAGTAACGCAGTGCCAACACCGCAATATGGTTCGCCGACGAACTGGGGGCGAGAACCGCCGGAGCCACCAAACTGCCAGGCGTGACCTCAATACTGAGATGTTCAGT
>JABABF010000002.1 GCA_014238345.1 Gammaproteobacteria bacterium | reverse complement strand
TCAGGTGGTGGGGTTCCGTAGACTAAAGAGAGAAACCAACCTTCGCCCTCCGGGGTGAAGTGCAAACAACATCAACGCTAGACATCTCGGATCTTCCGAAGCCATCAAGAGCGGCTGTTTATTGTAACATTGCTGAGGGGAATCAGTGGGGCTCACTTAAGGGATCAACTCCAGTTCCCCGCGTAGCTCTGCTCCGGTCAGCGTCACCGTCACATACTCGCCACCGGCCTCGGGGATCAACCAGACGCTCAATTCCTCTACTGTATGGCGCAACAACAACGAAGTGTCCGGCGTAGCCACCTCAATCAGCCACGACCACAGTGGAGCATAGACTGGCACGCCAGCAGCATCCTGACCGACTACTTCTAGTTCTAGCTGACTACCTGCCGCATTTGTAGCCCAACGCACCGCGGTTGGCACGGTCGCTGAAAAACCACCCGCAGAGCTCAGCCCACTTGCCTGCAATGTGAATACATCAGCGCTATTCAAGGGTGGCTCTAAAAACGATAGCGCCAAGGGCAAGACCCGCGGGCGCAGGCGCAATGTCGTCGTTTGGCTCAGCCCGCGGTCGGTTGCTACCAGCGTCGGTCGCGCCCCACTGGGCAGCTCGGACAACACCACGGTCAAACTCGAACTCGAATACGAGCGCAACGCCGATACACCCTCAGAACTCATCACGGTTCCCGATGACGACCATCTATAATTCACATCAATGGCACCCAGGGCATCCACCGCCGCCAGCGACAGCTCGGTGGGCTGTCCCTTTAGTAGCTGCTGAATCGCCCCGACGGGGGCTTGGAGTAGCAGGTGTTGCCCCACCACATTCAGAATAATTAGCGCAGTGCCACTCAAGCCGCCATCTGTCACCACCAGTAAAACCTCAGCGCCATCTATGCGATCCGCCGCTGTCCAGTGAAAAATTGGGCTGAGCAACAGCTCGCCCGCTGTCCTCAAGAGGATCTCCACGCTACCAGCCAAAGTGATGACACTCGCCGATGAAGACAAGGCATAGCTCCGGTCCACCGCCCCCGCCGCATCCACACCGGATACTTGCAGCTCAACGGGTAGCGCCCCCGCATCCAAGAGCAACGGAGCCGTCACCGCCAACTCGCTAGCCACCACATCAATCAGGACAGCCACCTCCCCGCTCAGCAGGCCATCGGTCACCGTTA
>JABABF010000001.1 GCA_014238345.1 Gammaproteobacteria bacterium | reverse complement strand
GAGCACCAGCGCCTCGCCATCATCGGTGCGTAGCAGACTCAGTCGCTCAAAGCCGGGGCGGCGGCGGAAGATACGGTTATCCAAATACCAGGTGATCGCCGGGTCATAGTGGCCATGGACAATCAGGCGGCGAAAGGCGAGGCTCTGACCGTCTTGCAACAGCGCCCGCGCCTGGGCTAAATGCAGTGGCAGTGCTGACAGAGCGGCCTGCCGCTGGTCGAGCCAGTGCTGTTTTTCCTCAGCGCGGCGCGTCTGCCAGTGGCCGAGCCACAGCAAGGGCGGCAACAACAGCAATAACAACAGGCCACTGGCTCGGTCGGGGTGGAAGCGTCGGCTCATCGGGAGTCTGGGTGGGGGTAGAAGGCATGCCTTGAGGATAGTGTAACAGGGTGGCTGATGGTGCCAGCATTGCCTAATTGCTTCATTTCACAGCCACACACCGCTTGGCTCCCTGTCAGCATGGAATATGACTTCTATTTTTCATTTTAGAGGATTTTTCGCATAATTTGATACATTTTTTATCTTTGTATATCATAGTATTAACTAATTATTATGAAATATAGAAGTTGACTTCTATATTTCATTGTAGTAGGCTGAAGGCAGCTGCTCTACCTAGTCCCTTCGAGTTTCTTCCAATATGGATGTCCACCCTCCATCGCCGCTGGCAGCTAGCTCTAGGTAGATGTGGCCCCGTCTACTGGAGGCGACACTACGCCAGCAGCTGCAACGCTATCCAGCAGTATTGCTCAGGGATCCTAGACTGCATCATTATTGCGTCTTCGGGCTCAGCATAGCATCGAAGAATTGCACTGGCACATGCGCTATTGTTCCAAGAAACTGCCGATGGCAACAGAGGATCGCACGATGTTCATAGACTTGTCCAAGAAATTGGCCGAGCTCATTGCAGATGACTTCCGCAGTAGGGAAGAAGCACCATGAAAGAGGGGAAAACATGAAGCCATCCACAGCAATATTAAGAGATGACGATCCACCGGATCAAACATACACCTGTTGCGCGAGACGCAAAGGTGAAAGCATTCTGGAGGGAGTGCGCCTAAAACTTCCGTATCCTCCTACTGCCAATAGCAGAATTACCCCACTTTTAATCAATGGCAACGCGAGACTAGTCAAGTCCAAGAATGCCAGAGATTACAACCTTTTGGTGGGGCATCGAGTAGAGGAATCCAGATTGCTAGCAATTATGTCAGAGCTCGAACAAGATCAGTTCATCTTTCGTGGCGATGTGGAAATTGAGGTGGTGTTACATTTCAAGGATCGACGCAAACGGGACATTGACAACCCCATCAAATCTCTACTAGACGCTCTAGTTGACAACAATTTGCTAGAAGAT